>JBHHXS010000331.1:0-3656 GCA_046757145.1 Phycisphaerae bacterium
TACCATACCGTACGTAGGCGACGTCGCCGACCGCGCTCGAATCAAGGCCATCCTGGAAAAGGAGTCGCCTTCCATAGTGTTCCACGCCGCGGCACATAAGCACGTCCCCATGATGGAAATCAATCCCGGAGAGGCGATCAAGAACAACATAGGCGGAACCGCCTCGATCGCCGACGCCTGCCTCGCCGCCCGGGTAGACAAAATGGTCATGATCTCAACGGACAAGGCCGTTAATCCAGCATCGGTGATGGGCTGCACAAAACGGGTCGCCGAAATGTACGTGCAGGGCTTGACCGATTGGGAGGGCACCTTCTTCGTCACCGTACGTTTCGGGAACGTTCTAGGAAGCAGCGGCAGCGTCGTGGCTATTTTTGCTGAGCAAATCGCCCGAGGTGGGCCCGTTACCGTTACCCATCCCGACATGGTCCGCTACTTCATGACGATTACCGAAGCTGCTCAACTCGTTCTGCAGGCCGGGACCATGGGAAAGGGAGGAGAGATATACGTACTGCACATGGGTGACCCGGTGAAAATCGTCGACCTGGCACGAGATATGATCACCTTGAGCGGGTTGCGCCCCGGTATTGACATCGAGGTGACATTCACGGGAAAGCGCCCGGGTGAGAAGCTGTTCGAGGAGCTCTCAAGCGAAGGCGAACACATCGGAGACACCGCACATCCGAAGATAGGAATATGGAAGCACCGCACCGAGAATTGGGAATCCGTGCGGGAGGGGGTGGAGCGTCTCCTGAAGATGGCGGATTCCGCTACGCATCAGAGGCTTCGTGAAGAGCTCAAACGCATCGTCCCGGAGTACGCGTTGGATGCAGAGGCCGACGGGGGCCAGAAACGTGCAGCCCCCGCCGTCGCACCATCCCCGCGGACCTGACCATGTCGCGTCGCGTCCACGTTGATCACGTGAGCCGCTCCTCTCCTCCTGTTGTGAGGGAGGATGAGCTAGGGCACCCCGCGCAGAAGGTCGCGCCGCCTCTTGAGTCACTTGCCGCGACCCAGCACAACGGATCAGGCTCGAGCGCCGCGTTCATGCGCCGGTCTCGGTCGCGCTCTCCGCTCAGAACGACGGCACATGGTCGCACACGGTTGCTCGTGCCCCCTCCCCGCGCGTCGGGACGAGTCACCAGCCCTGTAAGAATGAATAAAGGCGTACGTGCTTGCCGGTTCCGGCAGAAACACTCCGCGCGGTGCTGAGCTGTCAGCAGGAGGCACATCACTCACCGCTCGATCAGCCCCCATACACGCAGGGCTTTTTCCTGCGGTTGGTCGTGCGGTCAGTACGACAGGCCTGACTTGCGAATATGAGTGTAAGGTCGCGCGCCATCGACAACTCCGCCGGCCACGACCTCAGCTACGTACAGACTATGATCCCCCGTCGGCACCTTGGACAGCACGCGACAGCCAAGATGCGCAACGCATGATTCGATCACGGGCCCGAACTCGCTTGTGCGCGTGTCAAGACCTACAAAAGCGTCGGCAGTCAAAGAGAATCCCTTGCCGAAGTGGTGTAACATCTCTTTGGAACCCTCACCCAGAACGTTCAACAGAAAGCGGTGAGATGCATCGATCAGCGATTCAACCGGGCGACCATGCTTGATGCACACGGTTAGCGCAGGGGGCTCGAACGACGCCTGTTGCACCCATGACACCAGCAGTCCCGTTGTCGTCCCATCGTGCTCAACAGTCAAAACGGAGCAACCGCTCGGTATGCAACCTAGCGCCGCGCCGATCGTTTCAGCGTCTTTTCTCACTACCGTACCCTCGCTCATGCACACCTGAACCCGATAACGTCCTCCGGAATGGAATCCTATGGGGCGATTGTCCCCCGTGCAAGCTGGGCGGGAGCATACACGTCGAAGCGTACCGTTCTCCTGAGATAGTGTGTGCTCCGCCCGGGCGCCAAAGGCGGCGCAAGGCGCTGGCGTTTGACAACGACTCGCCGACGGGCGACGCGCCGTGCGGTATCCAGAAGCCGGCATACGTCCGTGTCGGGACCGACTGCAAGTCGGCAGATACGCATCGCTTTCTTGCCCAGCGCAGACTTCCTCCGCGATGGGTACATAGGATCGAGGTAGACGACATCCGGAGCATCGTCGTCGCTTATACCCTCCAACACCACCCGCGCGTCGGCTACGAGCAGCTTGACACGCCTGGCGGCAGCCTGGAGATCGCTGCACGTTGCGTTCGCGGCGCGCTCCAATCCGTCTCGCAGCAATGCCGCGATGACGGGCGACCTTTCGATCGCCAGTACGCTGCATCCTAGTCGCGCGAACATCAGCGCGTCGGTGCCCAAGCCCGCAGTTGCATCCGCGACGCTCAACGGTTCGCCATGAAGACCTGCCGCGCGTGCAAGCGGCTGTCGCCCCATGCGCGCTGTACGCACGCGGTAACCCGCAGCCCCACGCGCGAAATCAACGAGAATCCCCCCGCCACGCCCTTGCGTGACTTCGCGCAGTGCCAGGCCACGCTCGTCCATCTGCAGGAACAGATCGAACTGCCCACGTTCAAGTTCAGCACGATCGACCAGCGGCAGACCTAGCTCGTGCGCAAGCGAGTACGCCCGCGCATGCGACCGTGCATCGTCTACGAAGGCGACGTTGACTGACATCCTGTTTGCTCCACCATCGCCGGATGGCCGGCCGGGCACCTACCGCACAAACGTATCTTAGCAACTGGGGCACGGTAGCGGTGGCGATCGTCTTGCGAACTGTTTTTTGTCGACGCCCGGTCACACGGGAGGCAAGCTCAGCCGGCTGCTGCTGACCTATTCCACTCGCCTGCGCTTGGCGCATCCGATCATGCCCAGCCCGACGACACCGAGCAGAATCGCGTTTGGGACGGGAATGAGTACAAGCTGGCTCTGCGCCGGTTTCCCGCTGGGCCATGCGATGTTCAGCACTCGGACGCTGCCTAGTCCGTTTGCGTTGGTAGAGGCGGCATTGAAAAAGGCGGTCTCTAGAGCACTGCCCGGAACCCAGGAACCTAGCTCGTCTTCGATTCCCCATATCACTGTCTGGAGCGCGTCGGCGCTGGCAACGCGCCCGGGCCCGGCACCGTAGTCGTAGCCGTACGCCGCCAGGCTTCCGTCGCGGAAGCTCTGGTACAGCCATGCCGTCCTCTCATCTAGCGGATCAGGGTCGCTGCCCCCTTCGCCGCCGTGATGCGCCGCTGGGCCGATATCCACGACCTTGAACGCACTGCCTATGTCGAGATACTCGTTTGTCTCGAGACAGAAAGTTATGAACGGGTCATATGTTACACCGTTGAACTCGTTATGGCCCGCGAGCGGGGTGAAGATGAATTCACCGCCGCCGGTGCTGCCGTAACTGTCCGCAAACGTACCCATCATGGACGCAGTAGCAGCCGACGCGCCAACGCAAAACGGGATAGCTACAGAAAGTAATCTTACGAGATTCGTTCTCACGGCGGTCCCCTCCGGACCCGTCTCAGGCTGCGATTGCAGGGTTGTGCGGCAACCCCTCGTGACCCCCACAAGGCAGAGTTGCACCAGCCTGACGTACAACCCGCCACACACGCCCTCACGCAATAAGACCCGCACGATTTCGTGAAGACACTTAGCATTAGGTTACAGAAAACTGGGCGCCGCGTCAAGCCCCTGGGGCGGTTTTCGGACGAGGCAC
>JBHHXS010000332.1:0-3643 GCA_046757145.1 Phycisphaerae bacterium
GTCATCTTGTTCTCGACCAGGTTCTTGCCGTTCATGATGATCAGCTTGCTGAACCGCAGGTCGTTGAAGTCGCAGTCGCTGTTCTGTAGGCCGTGTACCCATGGTTGACCGGGCGTCTGGTCGCCGTGCCACGTGTAGTTGCTCCAGTTTCGGCCTCCTTTTGCCTCGTCAGGACCTACACCGCGAACATGCGCATCGAGCAGCGCCATCGAATTGTTCAAACGGTACATCCCGTACTTTCCGATGACGCCGAGAAGCCCCATGCCGCCGCGCATCTTGAACGTGCGTGTACCGGCGCCCCCCATAGCGTCGATCATTTCCTCCGGATAGCCCTGAGCGCGCAGTTTATTCGCACCGGTATCGCCGCTATACCGTTTCGCCACCGCCACGTAGCCCTTGGCGATGTATCGGAACACATCGTCCCACGTGATTCGGACATGTACGTCCGTTCCCCGGTTGTCGAACTTGTATTTGGAGCGGTTGTCACCCTCGTCGAGGTCTGGGAAGCCTGCGTCGGCCCATTCCTTCCACCCCTTGCGGATGATGGGATGCTTGAGGCGATACGGCCCGTAGATCAGACGATGATACGTGTAGCCTTTGGCGCACTGCCGTGGGTTCCAGTTGGGAGTAGCCTTGTTGCCGTAGATATCAGCGTAGGTCTCGTGGTCGTACTGCGACCCCATGCGCGTGATGACGCCGTTACGCGTGTACGCAAGCACTCGACACGCGTGCGTGTCGTTCGGGGAACAGACCCAACTGAACGTGCCGTCGTATCGGTACTGGTCGCGATAGATCTTCTCCCACTCGCGCGCGGGGTAATAGGCCAGCGGATTCGCAATGTCCTCGCGAAAGGCGAGCGACTTCAGCGGCCACACCCACCCGGAGGCAGCTCCGACGGCCAGACCGGTGGTCTTTAGAAACTCACGCCTCGACGTCCCGCTCGCATCGTGAACCATGGTAAGATCCTCGTGTTTATATGGGCAGCGATACCCTTTCCGGGAACTCCGTCAATCACTCGATGACCAGCTTCTGCCAAATGCTGATGTTCTTCTTGCCATCGCGGTCTCCCGCGCTCCCGTTCCATATCGCAAATGAAACCGGCAGATAATCGCCGGGCTTGAACACCCGTTCGTCGCTTGTGCCGCCTGTGCCATGATCATGTTCGAGCAGAGGGTCCATGGATCGCTGAAGCTGCACGTACCACAGGCCGCGCTCGTAAACCGCCTGACCTTTTACGACCTGCGCGTCTACCGGTTTTCCCGACAGGGTACCCGGACCGCGAGCCACCAGGCACTCCACAGGCGTCTTCAGGGTTGGGTCCGCGACCAGATTCCCCGCGCCCCAGGCCGTGATGAACTGGGGATCATGCTTGTTGATCGGCGCGTGCAGCCACTGCGACGCCAACTTGTCGGTTGTCTTGGCTTGGCGTTCCGGGTAGTCATCCACCACGCGCGCAGGAAACGCCGCGTCGACATCCTGATAGCCTCGCTCGATGTTGGTTTCCCGATCCGCTTTCCACATCCAGATGTTTACGCCCCCATGCTCACCCGCGCTTCCCATATAAAACGGCGGATCACTGGACAGCGAGAACTGGATCGCCACGGCATCGCGGAACTCGGTATGCTTAACCGCGCTGTCGTCCATCGTCGGATCGATCCAGGACAGGAGAATCGCCAGCTCCTCGCCGTTGTGTAGCGCCCGTACAACCAGTCCCTCGATCCGCTTCTCCTCCCACCAGAGCGGCGTGAGCCCAACGTACAAAGGGCGCGCCTGCTCCCACGATGAGTCCAGGGGGCTTTGAGGCAAGGAGCCGCGAACCCGCGGGGCTACGAACGTACGCTGTTTGAGTTGCGCCCGTTCCTGCGCGCCTTGCCTCATGAGCGACTGGACGTAGTGGATGATGTCCCACATCTCGCCGCCACTGTAGACACCCTCCGACGCAGGCATGGGCGTGCCCTTCATACCCTTCCAAATACGAGCGAAGAGCTGATGTCCCTGCGAGCCGCCCTTGAAGATGCCCTGCACAAATGATCGCGGCGGGACGGGATACCCCTGCTCGTCAAACTTGACTTGCTCGGCGACGGGCTCGCCGTCAGCCCCATGGCAACTTGCACAGTTTTCAAGATAGAGCCGCCGGCCGCGAAACCATCGAATCTCATCGAAGGGTGGCTCCGGAGCGACAACAAGCGCGGGACCGGGCGTCGTTCGCTCGGTAAGAACTTCCGCCAGCTCGTCCTCTCCGATCCTGCCCTCCCTGACCCATTGCTGCAGCACCTCCCGCGTCGCGTCGATGTGAAAGCGGCGCACGTAGGCTACCAGTGCATCGATGTCGGCTTTCGGTAGGTGCGCCCAAGGAGGCATCGCAGAGCCAGGCATTCCGTTGCTGATCGTTCGGAAAAGATCTTCATCACTCGGGATTTGATTCTCAGTCGTCGCCAGTTTGAACCTGCCCTCCAGGAAATTGCGCGGTCGTGGGTTCATGAGGTAGGCGAACTTGCCACCGCCGTCACCATTCTCGCCATGGCACAGGGCACAGTACTTGACGTAAAGCTCTTGGCCACGACTCATGGTCGTGTCGACAACGGTCGTCTGAGGGCGTCTGCTGCCGCGTGGGGCGTCGCCGGACATGCGATCGGTGGACGGGGCGACAGCCGTCGGTGGTTCTGCTGACCCGGCAGAGTCTGCGACAATCGCATCCCCACCTGCCGGCAGAGTCGCGACATCAGCATGCGTAGCGTTGTGTACCTCATTATTGGTGTCGCGCATGCTGTCGGACATGCCGTTGCTGGCTGCGCACGCGCCGATCGCCAACGCTGAGCACAGCACATATACCCCGCGGTCACCCAACATCACCGTCAGCCGGGACTTCGGGTCATGAGAGTTCATCGTCGTTCCCTCTTCTTTGATCACTAACAGGCAGCCCGTTTGATGCGCACGTCGAACACAGTGGTCGCCTTGACAAACTCGGCGTATAGATCCTCGGCGTGCTTCCATCGGCAGTGCACGGCGCACAGATAGTCGTCATCACACGTCTCGCTGCCGAAACGGCACGGTACGCTGTAGCCCGGATTCGCCTCGAGACGGTCCAGAATCCTGCGTAGCACGACCTTCTTAGCAACCCCGGCCATCGCGAAATCGTCGCTGATCCGCGCAACCAGCAGCTTGTCGACATGCCTTGCGCCGGAACCGATGGCACGCACCGCGTATGCCCCAATCTGAGAAAGTGTTCCGGTCTCCGCGCCAAGCAAACCATATGTCTATGATCATGTAGGTAATTCGCGAGTGTGTCAAGAAAAAAGTTGCACGCTGCACAACGTCCTCCTCAAAAAAAACATCCAGCGCGCAAGCGCCGACTCACCCGACCCGCGGACGCCACATAGAGTCGCCTGTCGGTGGGAGAGCGCGCAGCCGCCCTTGGGATCGAGCAGCCGTAGACTGGGTGGCAACACACGGTAACCGCTGCGCGCGGATACGGGCGGTCGGAACCTGATGAGTGTCCATGAACGACGTGCCACGACGGCGGAATGCGTGTCGGCCGATCCTGACCAGTGGGCCCAATCCTGACCGGGTGCGTGACAGAATCGGCGAGGCGCGATCCGAGCCCGGAGCGCGAGCGACGGGTACATCATCATGACGCCTACGA
>JBHHXS010000333.1:0-3642 GCA_046757145.1 Phycisphaerae bacterium
GGCCTGGGTAACGCGGCTCCACCCCGTCCGATCACCGCTGCAGCACAGGCCAATCGATGAGCTCCGTTGCCGCGGCTCGTCGCGCGACCCGCCGGCAACCGACCGCGCACGATCACCCGCCGTCCTTCCGGGCCAGAAGCGCGAGCTGCCGATGCGTGAACACCGCTTGCGGTCGGAGTTCGGATCCGTGGCACCTAGTCTAGCCGATCGCGCAGAGTAGGTAGTCTGGTGCGTCAGGTGTCAAGCCCCGGACGGACAAGCTCAGCGATCCGTATCAACTTGTCGAGCAGCGCACCCAGTCGAGCAAGAGGAAACGCCGTTGCCGGGTCGCTCTTTGCCTTATCCGGATCGTCGTGCACTTCCAGGAAGACGGCATCCGCTCCCGCCGCAACGGCAGCTAGGGCGAGAGGCTCTACGTACTGGCGCTGGCCGCCACTGATCGAGCCGCCTGCACCAGGCAACTGGCAGCTATGGGTAGCGTCAAAGACGACCGGCGCATAGGCATGCATTTTCGCTATCGAGGTCATGTCGTTGACCAGGCGGTTGTAACCGAAGAACGTTCCGCGCTCGGTCAACATGAAATTGCCGCACTCCGACTCACGAAGCTTGATTGCCACATTGCCCATCTCTTCCGGTGACATGAATTGCCCCTTCTTGACGTTGACGCAGCGCCCGGTGGCGGCGGCAGCAACAAGCAGGTCGGTCTGCCGACAGAGAAACGCGGGGATTTGCAGGCAGTCGAGCACCTCGCCGGCGGCAGCGGCTTGAGTGGGAAGATGTACGTCAGACAGAACGGGGATGTCAAACGCATCGCGGACTGCCGACAGGATCGACAGTCCGCGCTCGAGTCCAGGCCCCCTGAAGCTGTTGATGCTGGATCGGTTGGCCTTGTCGAAGCTTGCCTTGAAGACAAGCGGCACGTGGTACTGACGACAGATGCATTGGATGGCGTCGGCTAGTGCCAGCGTATGGTCGCGTGACTCGATGACGCAGGGGCCGACTATTACGCCAAGTCGGCCGGCCGCTTCTGCCTGGCTCGACGCCGCACTCGCAGACGCCTGTGCGTCCTTATTCCCACCGCGCCGCTTCAGCCCGATACGCACTGACCCGATTCGCGCTGTCTCACATCTCTCGACGGTCACCGTTGCGGCCTCGGGCAACTCACAGATCCGAAAAGCTTCCGCTCCAGGTGGTCCTAGCCGTATCTTCCGATCCCCACAGTACGATCAACACCCTCACCCGTCAACGTGCACCTGCGCCTGGTTTTGACAATGGCGGCGAATCGGATCATCATAAGCGCCTGGGCTGTGCGCATCGGCCCGTGACGGTCCGGCGAAGCGGCCGGGCCCGCCTGTATCCATAAGCTGGCGCCGCAGAGTCGAGGGATAAATGTCCAAGAAGAAACCTAAAGTGCGAGGGCCATCGCCAGTCCTAGCGCGGAGACTGGCTCGCTGCCGACGGCATCTTAAAAAGGAGGGGGTCGACGCGTATCTCGTGACGAATCCGATGGACTACTTCTACCTGGCGGGCTTTACCGGTGAAGACTCCGCCTTGCTGGTCCTGCCGCGGGCGGTGCACATCGTCAGCGATGGGCGATTCGACGAAGCCATGAATCAGGAATGTCCATGGGTCACGCGTTGGATGCGCCGAGGTACCTTGAACGCGGAGATCACCAAGGCGTGCAAGGGTCTGAAGATAAGAAAGCTCGGCATCCAGCCTGATCAGATGAGAATATCCGATCATGCGGAGTTGAAGAAACTTAATAAAAATACGCGGTTTGTCGAGATGCCGTCGGTCGTCGCCGACATGCGCTGTAGGAAGGATGCCGTCGAGCTGAGTGTGATACGCAAGGCCATCCGAAACGCAGAGGACGCATTCCTGGCGATGCGCGATACTATACGCATCGGTCAAACGGAGCTGGAGATGGCCGCCAGGCTGGAATACGAGATGAAGAGACGCGGGGCGGCCGGGCCCTCCTTCGCGACGATCTGCGCCGAGGGGCCAAACGCGGCGTTGCCTCATGCACATCCGGGACGCCGAAAAGTTAAGGAGAAAAGTGCAATACTATTCGACTGGGGTGCACGTGTGGGCAACTACTGCAGCGATTTGACGCGCATGGTGTTTGTGGGTAGCATCAACAAGAAGCTTGGTGAGGTCTACGAAATCGTACTGGAGGCGCAGACGCTTGCCATTGCCGCTATCGCACCCGGCAGGCGGATGTGCGACGTCGACGCGGTCGCGCGGGACTTCATCACCCAGGCCGGCTACGGTGAGGCATTCAACCACGGGTTGGGACACGGGCTGGGCCTCGACGTACATGAGGCCCCGTCATTGAGCTGGCGCTCCGACGCCAAGCTCAAGGCTGACATGCTTGTCACCGTGGAACCCGGCATTTACCTTCCAGGCATCGGCGGCATACGGATTGAGGACGATGTGCTGGTTAGGCCCAGGGGTGCTCATGTTCTTAGCAAGCTCAGCAAGAAACTGAAAGACTCTGTTATCTGACCCCTTCGCCATCGTGTTGTGGGACGGCATAACCTGTCGAACGGGAGCCCGGTAAGTGCTCGATATTGATAAGATAAAGCGATTAATCGAGGTGATGGTCGCCAACGATCTTGTGGAGATCTCGTTGCGCGACGGAGAAGAGGAGGTCAATCTTCGCAGGCCGAACCCGGCAGGCGGCGGCGCCCCGGGGCTTATGAGCTACGCAACAGACGCCCAAGCAGCATCCATCGAGCAGGCGCCGGCGCAGACGGACGAGCAACATGCCCAAACCGACGATGCCGAGTTGATCGAGATCACATCCCCAATGGTCGGAACGTTTTACGCTGCGTCATCCCCTGAGGCACCCCCCTTCGTGAAAGTGGGACAGACCGTTCACGTGGGAATGGTCCTGTGCATCCTCGAAGCGATGAAGGTGTTTAACGAAATCAAATCAGAGATTTCCGGCAGGCTTGAGCGGGTCGTTGCTAGGAACGCCGAGCCCGTGGAATTCGGTCAAACGCTGTTCTTGATACGCCCCGAGTGATCGTGCCCCACCCGGTGGGCGGGTCGCCTGCGGAGCATCAGCATGGATATGGAATCTGGTGGCTGGGATAGATGTTTCAACGCGTTCTAATTGCCAACCGCGGTGAGATAGCACTGCGGATAATACGTGCGTGCCACGAACTAGACATCGAGACGGTGTGCGTGTTCTCTGAGGAGGACAGGGGTGCGGCGTACCTGGATCATGCTGATCGAGCGCTGTGCATAGGGGGCCCGACACCACGTGATAGCTATCTCAAAAGCGACCGCATTATCGCAGCAGCCGAGGTGACCGGGGCGCAGGTGATCCACCCCGGGTACGGATTCCTGGCCGAGAGCGCTGCCTTTGCTGAGAAATGCCGGGCGTGCAATCTGGAGTTCGTAGGGCCCAGCGCCGAGGCAATGAGACTTCTGGGAGACAAGGCAACGGCGCGATCGTTGGCCAAAAAAGCAAAGGTGCCGATCATCCCGGGAAGCGACGGGATCATAAAGGACGACGAGATCGCGCCGCTTGCGGATCAGATCGGCTACCCGATCATGATCAAGGCGTCGGCTGGGGGCGGGGGACGCGGGATGCGCATCGTCCACAACGAGGCCGCCATGCGCACCCAGTTGCCC
>JBHHXS010000334.1:0-3627 GCA_046757145.1 Phycisphaerae bacterium
GTTCTGACGGTTCTGACGGTTCTGACGGTTCTGACGGTTCTGACGGTTCTGACGGTTCTGACGGCAAGGGCAAGGATAGCGACGGGAAGCGCAAGCGGGGCCAGAGGAAGGGATCGGGTGGGCATGGTCGACGAAGACACGAGCATCTGGATAGCGAAGATGAGGACCACGATCTGCCGGATGGAGAGAAGAAGTGTGATTGCTGCGGACATCCGTTCGACGAGTTTCCTGGGACTGAAGACTCCGAGGTGGTTGAAGTAGAAGTCCGCGCGTACCGTCGCCGAATACGACGCAAGCGGTACAAGAAGACCTGCCGATGTGCTGGCCGACCTGGAATTGTCACTGCGCCAGGGCCAGCAAAGCTCATTCCGAAAGGCGCGTACGGTGTGTCATTCTGGGTCCTCGTTCTGCTGAACAAGTTCCTGTTCCAACAGCCGACCTACCGTCTGCTTCGGGACTTTGAGCTCACTCAAGGCCTGAGGGTGTCTCAGGGGACGGTGACGGGTGGGATGGAGTGCCTGGCTCCGAACTTTGAACCGCTTTACGAAGCCATCAGAGCAAGGTGCGTGTCGGAGGATCGGTGGCATGCCGACGAGACGCGATGGCTTGTCTTTGAGGACGTGGTTGGAAAGACCGGCTACCGGTGGTGGCTGTGGGTCTTTCGCTCGGAGAGCACGGTGAGCTTCGTCCTCGACCCTTCCCGGTCCTCGCGGGTTGCACAAGACTTCTTTGGCAAGGAAGCCCGAGGCATTCTCAATGTCGACCGCTACATCGTATACAAGCTACTCGCCAAAGAGAGCGACGATCGGATCCTTCTCGCGTTTTGCTGGGCGCATGTTCGCCGCGATTTCTTATCAGTGGCCAAGGACTGGCCGACGGAGGAGTCGTGGGCCTTCGAGTGGATAGACTCGATTCGAGAGCTCTACGGCCTCAACAAGCAGCGACTGTTGGCCGCGCCGGAGTCGGATGTCTACGAGAGTGCGCAGGAGGCTCTGTGCGAGGCGCTCGATGGGATGGAGGCCAAGCGTGACCTCCAACTCGCCGAGCCCAATCTGCACCCCGCCCGCCGCAAGACTCTAGAGAGCCTCAAGAATCACTGGTCGGGTCTTACGGTGTTCAGGGACCATCCCGAAGTGCCAATGGATAACAACCAGGCAGAGCGAGACCTTCGGAATCCGGTTGTTGGCCGGAAGGGATACTTTGGCTCTGGTGCGATCTGGGCTGGCAAGCTCGCGGTCTGGTTGTTCTCCATCTTCCAGACACTGCTGGTGTGGGACATAAATCCGCGGCTCTGGATGACTTTCTACCTTGAAGCGTGCGCGCAAAACGGAGGCAACGCTCCAGCAGACGTAGCGCGGTTCCTGCCCTGGAACCTGCCAGAGGAGCAGCTATGCAAACTCAGGACTCCGGACACCCGCAAGAACGACACATCATAGGTGGGGCCGTTCGGTATTGTGGCCGCGAATTCCAAGTTGCAGAGGTTGAAGCGATCCGGCGCATCATTACGGACCACCCCAACGCAGGCCGAACAGCCTTGTCACGCATGGTGTGCGAGGAGCTGGAATGGCGTCGTCCCAATGGTGGGCTCAAGGACATGAGTTGCCGCGTCGCGATGCTCCGAATGCAGGACGACGGTCTGATTCGTTTGCCGGCATCGCAGCGTCGGAACGTGGGCAGCAACCCTCGTCGCCCACGGCGTACACCGCAAGGCGAGCCAGAGCCGCTATGCCAGGTCCCAGCTGGTGCGCTGACGGATCTGCACCTCGAAGTGGTCACCGGGACAAAGATGTCGCCCTTGTGGAGCGAATACATGGACCGCTATCACTACCTCGGATACCGCGCGATGGCCGGCGCCCAGCTGCGGTACTTCGCCCGGGCGCAAGGCCGCATTGTTGGGCTCTTGGGCTTCGGCGCGTCGGCCTGGAGACTCGGCGACCGCGATTGGTTCATCGGCTGGACCGACGAGCAGCGTGAGAGCCGACTCCAGCTCGTCGTCAATAACGCCAGGTTTCTGATTCTCCCCTGGATCCGGTCCCGCAATCTTGCTTCGAAGCTACTGGGCATGGCGACACGCAGGCTGGCACGCGATTGGGACGTCCGCTATGCGTACCGTCCAGTGCTCGTAGAGACCTTCGTCGAGGCAACCCGATTCCGAGCGACCCGCTACAAAGCAGCGAACTGGATATGGGTCGGAGAGACTTGGGGAAGAGGCAAGCTGGATGTCCACAATCGCGCCGCCCTCCCGGTGAAGTCCGTCTGGGTCTACCCGCTCGACAAGAACTTCCGCCGCATCCTCTGCGGACAATCCTAGATACTTCGGTCCCCTCGCGCGCTACCCACCCGACCACGATGTACCAACACAAGCCCCAGACTTGCCCACTCGCCATCCAGGCATAGACACCTGAATCCTCACGACGGTACGCCTTCTCTGGGGTCAGCCCACATCGTGCTAGTACCGCCAGGCTTGAATGGCGATACCCCCCGGAAGGCCGCCCAGGCACCAACCGCCGGGGGCAAGCTGGGTTCCCCCGGAGGATCGGCATTCCGGCCCAGGGGTACTAGAGCACGTCTCAAAACCTCCAGAACCACTCCAGGCGCCGTCTCGAACAGGATGAGCGACAAGAGGGGCAGGAGTTCTTTGGCAGGATGGACAGGATGGTCAGGATGAAGTTTTTTTTGGGGCTGGGTGGTGTAGGCGGCGGAATTCGAGACGCGGTCGGCCGAAGTTGATGAGAAGCCCGACTTCGAAGCCCGTCGCCTTCAAGTAGTTGATCACGATGGCCTGGTCCCCGCGGGTGAGCGCTTTGGTGGCTTTCAGTTCGAGGACCACCTTGCCCTCTACGAGGATGTCAGCCTTGAAGGGCCCGACTTCGCGCCCGCGAAAGAAGACAGACACGGGTAGCTGTCGCTCGGCCGTCAATCCCTCGTCGGCAAGCGCGATCATCATCGCCTTCTCGTAGACGCTCTCTACGAACCCCGCGCCCAGCTCTTGAATGACCTGAAGCGCAACTCCGATGATGCGTTCGGTAAGTGCGACGTGTGACCAGTCGGGCGGCAGTGAGGAAGCTCGTGTGGTTGTTCTGATGTCTGTCATGCCGACATCGTTATGAACTCACCGCTCTCGAGCGAGTGAAATCGTTGCGGCTTTCATTCACTCCAGCCGTCAGCTGCCTCAGCAGGATCACGACGCATCCGAGGTGCACGAAGCCGAGGTAATTTTCGGCACTGCGGTCCCACCTCACGGCGATTCTTCGGAACTGCTTCAACCACGCAAACAGACGCTCGACCTTCCAACGTCGGCGGTACCGACGCATCCTGCGTCCATCCTGATTCCGGCCTCGAGAGCCTCTTCCTCGTCGTTTTGGCGCAATCAGGCTGATGTGACGTTCCTTATCGAGGCTCTCCCGGAGCTGGCGGCTGTCGAACGCCTTGTCGCCGATCAGGATCGGCGACAGGGTGTCTGTCAGGGCTTCATCGAGCGCCTGTTCGACGAGACGAACGTCGTGTCGAGAACCGTCTGCGATCGATGCGGATACGGGTAGCCCCCAACGCGGGCTTCGCCCGCAAATGGAGAACAGGGAACTCGGAGCCTCGGATTGCTTTGAGCTGATGGCGGAGAGTCGCGTC
>JBHHXS010000335.1:0-3564 GCA_046757145.1 Phycisphaerae bacterium
GCCCCACACGCTGCGTGCGATTGTCCTGCTTCTATACGGCGCTGGCCTACGCGTGAGCGAAGCCGTCGCCCTTACGCTCGGGGATGTGGATGTCCCCAATGCCATGCTGACCGTGCGCAACACCAAATTCAATAAAACGCGGCTCGTCCCTCTGGGGTCTGCCCTCACGCAGGTGATGACGCAGTACCTCACGCAGCGACAGGAAGCCGGTCACTCTCAACGTCCTGGTGCTTCGTGCTTTGTCTTGCGGCGAGGCACTCCCGTGTCGGTCCAGATCGTCGAACAGAACTTCCGACGTCTGTGTGAGTATGCCGGGGTACGCCGAACCGACGGCGCGCGTTACCAGCCCCGGCTCCATGCTCTGCGCCATAGCTTCGCCGTCCACAGACTCACGTCATGGTATCGACAAGGCGCGAACGTCCAAACTCTGTTGCCGCGTTTATCGACCTATCTTGGCCACGGCAACATCGCTGCCACCCAAGTCTACCTGACCATGACTCCGGAGTTACTCCAGGAAGCGTCGGTACGCTTTGAACAATATGCCTTCGAGGAGGTGCACTATGACACCAAGCTTGGCCCTTGGGTCCGGCGCTTTCTTCTAGAACACCTGGTGGGCGAGCGGAATCTGGCGCGCAACACGCAATGCAGTTACCGCGACGCGCTCGTGTTGCTGATCCCGTTTATCGCCGCCACCGTCCGGAAACCGGTCGATCAACTCCGGATCGATGACGTCACGGCCGAGCACGTGCGGCTCTTCCTCCAGGACGTGGAGCAGAGGCGTCACTGTAGCGTGGCGACACGCAACCAACGACTGGCCGTGATCCATGCGCTGGCGCGCTTCATTGGGCAACGGAGTCCCGAGCATATCGCATGGTGCGGCCAGCTCCGGGCAATTCCGTTCAAAAAAGCGGCGCAGACTCCGATCACCTATCGGGAAAAAGCCGAAATGGATGCGCTGCTCGCCGCCCCGGATCGCAACACCGCGCAAGGTCGTCGCGACTATACGCTGCTGCTGTTTCTGTACAACACCGGCGCCCGCGCCGATGAAGCGGCCCAACTCCGCCTTGGTGACCTCCACCTCGCCCGCGCACCACAGCGCGACCCCTCCTCTGTCGAACTCTGGGGCAAGGGCAATACGCTGCGCCGTTGTCCGCTGTGGCCACACACGGCGCGCGAGCTCACCACGCGGATCGAGGGGCGTGCTCCGACCGAGCATGTCTTTCTCAACCGTTGTGGCCAAGCGATCACCCGGTTTGGCATCCATACCCTGGTCGAACGCTATGCCCACAGGGTCGCGACCAAGATACCAGGCTTAGCCGCCAAGCGCGTGAGTCCCCATACGATAAGACACACAACGGCGACGCATCTGCTTCGCGCTGGAGTGGACATCAACACGATCCGGGCATGGCTAGGGCATGTCTCGCTCGATACCACCAACATATACGCGGACACGGACCTTGAGATGAAAGCCAAAGCGCTCGCACATTGCGAGGTGAGGGAGCCGAACCCAACGAAACGGTGGCGTGAGGATAAGGGCCTGATGACGTTCTTGCAGTCACTCTAAGGGTCGCGGTTATGTGGCGTCTGGCCGCTCTCATCACGTGTGGTGCTGGGTGAAAGATGACAGGGCGCCACATAACACTGGGCGCCACATAAGGGCTCGACTTCCTCGTAGCGGCGCCGAGCCCGCTCCGCCTCATAGCGCGCCCGCTCAATGCGCAGGTGCCACTGATGATCAATGGCACGGGCTTGAGCTTCGAGATGCTCGATGGCTTCCAGGGCAATGGTAAGCTGTGCCGGTTCGATCGCCGCCAACAACAGCTGGGCCACCGCCGCATCAATGCCATCGCCCCGGATGAACTGGCAGGTTTTCGCGGCAAACTGGGTGTGAAGCTGGGCACATACATCAATCGGGCGCCGGCCATCAGGCATGTAGCGCACCGTCATGCGTCGGCCACACGCCCCACAGCTCACGATGCCTTGTAACAGGGCACCCCCTTCGCGGACGGCCCCGCGACGCTGGTCGGGATCGAAGGTGCGATTATCGTCGAGTTGCTCCTGATTGCGACGAAACTGAGCCCAGCTGATATAGCCGGGATGATGATCTTGGAGAAGGGTGGGCCAGTCGGGGCGCTTGACCTGGCGCGTATAGCCCTTGACCCGAGGCGCTTCGCCGGGCAAAGGCCGCTGCCGGGTCTTGGTGCGGCCATAGACGTAAGCCCCAGCGTAGAATGGGTTGTGCAAGATGGAGAGTACCCGCGCGTGGCGCAACGGTCGCCACACCACTTCGCCCTTGCGCTCGCGTTGCCACAACCGGTCGGGGATCTGCAAGCCATGATCGGCACAATGCTTCACTACGGCCAAGGCCGACTTCGAGGTTTCGAACACCTTGAAGACCTGGCGCACCGCGTGTTGGATTTCCTCATCGGGATCGAGCTCGATATGACCGGCCGCGTCGTAGACCAGCCCGACCGGCAGCCGAAAGCGCAGCGTGCCTTGCTGTGCTTTTTCGAGCCTGCCCCCGACCAGACGGCAGTGTAGCCAGTGCAGTTCCGCTTCGCTCATGGTGCCTCGGAATCCCAACAGCAAGCGATCATTGTACTGACCGGGGTCATAAACGCCATCTTCGTCAATCACCAGGGTGTCGCTCAAGGCGCAGATTTCAATGAGGCGATACCAGTCGCTGCTGGAGCGAGCCAGGCGCGACGCTTCTAAACACAGCACCGCGCCGGCCCGCCCCAGGCCGACTTCGGCCATGAGATGTTCAAAGCCGTCGCGAGCGCTGTGGGAAGCGCCTGAACGGCCCTGATCTTGGTCAATGACCTTTACCAGTGACGGCGGCCATCCCAGATCTTGAGCCCGTTTGGCGAGGTCATACTGGCGGGCGGTACTGGCGGTGTTGTCGCGCACCTGAATGAAGGTGGACTGTCGCACATAGACTAAAGCGGGACGGGTCAAGTGCTCATTGCGTAGCTTATTCGAGGACAGTGGCGTGATCATCATTATCTTCCTCCTGTTGCAAAGACGCGGCCTGCGTCTTGACCACGTTGAAGGCCATCTGGGCAACCACCGAGATGGCCTGTTGGCGACGATCGGTATCGAGCTGACGCCATACCGGGGCGGACTCGACTCTGGGTGAAGAATGAGACAACAGCATCGCCATGATAGAACTCCTCAGTCGCGATGAGTGATTAGGTGTTGCTCCGCCGTTTACACCGGGTGGTGCTTGATCGTCGGGTTCGACGACGGGGTTTAGGCAGGCGCCCGTCTTGGCGGAGTTGATCGACGAGGAGGGCGATCTGTCGCAGTCCCTGGAGGTCTAACAGAGGCAGGTCGGAGCCGCTTGGAGCGTTAGCGTGCTCTGGTGTCTCGCCGTAGTCGGTGGAGCTCATGGCAATGGCCGCGTGTGAGCCATCCGCCAGGCGGATGACCAGGTCGGGATCGACGCCTCGGCGGATACGGACAACTTCACATCGCTGTCCGTGTAGGGGATGATGAGGATGGGTGATGGTCACATATTCCAAAGAGGGTTGGGATTGTGATGTAGTGTACTGTGGGTATTCC
>JBHHXS010000336.1:0-3561 GCA_046757145.1 Phycisphaerae bacterium
GGGCACGGCACGCGCTGCGCTTAGGTCGGCGTTACCCGTCTCGTGACGCTGGTCAGCACGCGGTATGCTCGCGCAGGGCTCCGTGTCCTGCGGTGAGCATGGGTGTGGGGTTGTATAGAGGCCTACCCCGCCACACCGGGCTGGCCTGGCGGGGCGCCGACCATGCGCATTCCAGCCTGCCGATGCCGTCTCCTTGATCATAGATTATAAGAGGAGAGCGACGGCTCCCGGATCCTCCGGTGCCGCCGTTACGCCCGCTCCTGGTGCCACCGTTCCGACCTCGTGGATAAGTGCCCTTATCATGATTCGCCGGGGTCGGATCGGAAGCGTCGCGAGCCCCTCCAGCGTCCGGACGGGATATGGACGTGTCTTCTGGTGTGCCGCGAAAAGAATGTTATAGGGCGTTCTGCGTGTCCGTCGTGTAGGCGGTCAAGTGTGCGGCAGGCGGGCATGTCAGCCTCGCAGGGTCGAGGAGCGCTCCGTTGACGATGGCAGCCTTTCAGGGCTACACTCCCCACACTTGTTACCCGGTCCGATCGCCGTAACGACGACTGAACGGGACATGTTCCGCATAATAACGACGCGGCTAGGGAGTGCAGCGGAGTGGCGCAGCGCGCTTCGACTGGTTCTCCGCATCGGCCGATTGGATAATCAGACCAAGTCTGGTGGCGAGGATATGAGCTCCGCTTCGGACTTGACCGAGTAACCCATTACGGCTCGACGGTCGCGGGGCCAGCTCGGAGCGTACGTATGGCAGGGAGTTCACGCGCACGCGTCCCGTACGCGACGGGGACGGAGTCTAGGCTGACCCTGCGAATCGACGGCGGGCACCGAGCGGATTACGCATGATACACGATGTCCAGACGAAAGACCTGAAGGTCCTGCCGGATGAGCGCGGTCGGCTGATGGAGATACTTCGGTCGGACGATCCGTTTTTCAAGGGTTTCGGCCAAGCCTACATTACCACGGCATACCCGGGTGTGGTCAAGGCGTGGCATTATCATAAGAAACAATGGGATCATTTCGTGTGCGTGCGGGGGATGATGAAGGTTGCGCTGTATGACGCGCGACAACACTCGCCGACAAACGGGGAGGTCAATGAGTTTTTCCTTGGCGACCACCGGCCACTGCTACTGCAGATTCCGCCGCTGGTGTATCACGGCTTCAAGTGCATCGGCGTGTGCGAGGCCATCGTAATCAATCTTCCCAGCGAGCTGTACGACTACGACAACCCCGACGAATTCCGCGTCGATCCACACACCGACACCATCCCTTATGACTGGGCTAGAAAGGACGGGTGAGATGAAAGGAGTGATCCTTGCAGGCGGTCTGGGCACGCGGCTGACGCCTCTAACGCGTGTGACTAACAAGCATCTGCTTCCCGTCTACAACAAACCGATGATCTATTACCCGCTCGAATGCCTCGTTAACGCTGGCATTGAGGAGATCATGGTCGTAACGGGTGGGAACGACGCAGGCGACTTTCTTCGCCTGCTAGGCAATGGTGCGGAGTTCGGGCTGCAGGACCTACATTACACGTACCAGGAGGGTGAGGGTGGCATTGCCGATGCTCTGCGGCTTGCCGAGCACTTTGCGGACGGGGAAAAGATCGTCGTAGTGCTCGGTGACAACATCATCGAATGCAACATCCGACGTGCGGTCGCTGAGTTCTTCGCCCAACGACGCGGCGCGAGGGTGCTGCTAAAGGAGGTGCCCGACCCCGAGCGGTTCGGTGTGGCTGAAGTCCGAGACGGGCGCATCCTTGGCATAGAGGAGAAGCCCGATTGCCCAAAGAGCAACTTGGCGGTCATCGGGATCTACATGTACGACCGCCAGGTGTTCGACATCATCCGCCCGCTCAAGCCGTCGGGGCGCGGCGAGCTGGAAATCACCGACGTGAACAACGCGTATATCGAACAGGGTACGATGGCTTACGACATCCTCGACGGCTGGTGGACCGACGCGGGCACGTTTGAGTCACTTGATCGGGCGTGGAGGCTCGTCGCCGACGGTGGCGCCAACAAAGGTGAGGAGCTCGTCTCCGGAGGAGCGACTTCCCGGCGGGCATCTGACTGACGATGGGCAACATACTAGTGACCGGAGCGGCCGGGTTCATCGGCAGCAACTTTGTCAGAATGCTGCTAAGCGTTCGGCCTGACGCACGCGTGGTCGCACTCGACGCGCTCACCTACGCCGGGAATCTGGAGAACCTTGCAGATTGCCGCTCTCATCCGCGCTTCCGGTTTGTCCGGGCTGACATCTGTAATGCCGACGACATGTCCCCCGTCTTCTCCGACGGGTTGGATGCCGTTGTCAACTTCGCAGCCGAAAGCCACGTGGATCGCAGCATCATCGGGGCACAGGAGTTCGCCCGAACCAACTTCGGCGGGGTGCAGGTGCTGCTCGATCTTGCGCGCCATCACCAGGTAAAGCGTTTTCTACAGGTTTCGACGGACGAAGTATACGGTTCGTTGGGCCCCGTGGGGCGTTTCACGGAGCGGACGCCCATCGCGCCCAATAGCCCTTACAGCGCGTCGAAGGCAGCTGCCGATCTGTTGGTCCACGCCTATCATCACACCTTCGGCATGCCGACGCTGATCACCAGGTGCTCCAACAACTACGGGCCTTATCAGTTCCCCGAGAAACTCATCCCGCTTTTCATAACGAATCTCCTTGAGGGTAAGAAGGTTCCACTTTACGGCGACGGCCTCAATGTGCGAGATTGGATCCACGTGCGGGATCACTGCGAGGCGATTCTGCTTGTGCTTGAGCAGGCGGAACCCGGAAGCGTGTACAACATAGGTGGTGACTGCGAATTGCCCAACGTGGAGATTGCTCGTAGCCTGCTGCGGCACCTCAAGCACGATGAATCCATGATCAACTATGTAACGGACCGACCGGGCCATGATCGCCGATATGCCATGGATATCAGCCTCATCTCAAGCCAGTTGGGTTGGCGGCCCAGAGTACAGTTCGACGAGGGGCTGACCGAGACCATCGACTGGTACGTCTCCCACAGGCAGTGGTGGGAGCGCATCAAGACCGGGGAGTACCTGCGGTACTATGAAGCGCAGTACGGACCGGGCGGGATAGTGGGGGCGAGGAAGTGAAGGCGGCGCACTGGGAGGACGGACCTGTGCTCGTGCTGGGTGCCCACGGCATGCTGGGCCAAGCGCTGATGCACCGCTTCCGAGAGCATCTTGCGGGGAAGGGGTGCGATGCTCCGGTGGGCTGGGATATCGCTGAACTCGATATCCGCAACCGTGAAGCGGTTTCCTCCGCTCTACGCCGATTAAGACCCGCGGTCGTTGTCAACGCGGCTGCCTATACCGATGTCGACGGCTGTGAATCCGAAAGCGAGCTTGCTTTCGCTGTCAACGCCGACGGTGCTGGGCACATTGCATGTGCGTGTGCCGCGATCGGCGCGACAATGCTGCATCTCAGCACGGATTTCATATTCGACGGGCACATCGAACGGCCGTATCTACCGGATGAGCCGCCCAACCAGCTGTCGGTGTACGGCCGCACCAAATGGGCCGGAGAACAGAATGTGCGCAACTC
>JBHHXS010000337.1:0-3528 GCA_046757145.1 Phycisphaerae bacterium
TGTCGAGCTGGTCCTTGGCGCGATGAACGTTCGCGATTTCATCCTCGCGGTGGTCAGCGGTGATGACGTGACGCGCGGCAAGCCCGACCCTGAGGTCTTCACGCTAGCCGCGGCTCGTCTTCGGGTACCGCCCACTCGTTGCGTGGTCATCGAGGACGCGCCCGTTGGTGTCGAGGCAGCCCATGCCGCCGGCGCACGTGCCGTAGCCGTACTGATCTATCATCCGGCCGGTGCGTTCGCACGAGTCGACTTCGTAGTGCCGCGACTTGGCGACTTGTCCGCAAAGCAGGTCCTCGCGCTATTGGCGGGCGTAGAGAACGAACCGTAAACGTCGACCGGCGAAGGTCGGGCGAAGAAACGGATTACAGAGGATTACTCGCGGTAGACCGTGTCTGCGGAAGTGTGAGGCTCGAAAGCCGGGCGTCAGCTTTCTCCGCCCGTATCGCGCCATACGGCGAGGTAGAAGAGCCGATCCTCCTCAGCCTCGTGACGCCTCAGCATGGCGATCAGCTCCCTCGCGCGCAGGATGAACACTTCCTTGTCTTCGAGCGATCGGTCGGCCATGGCGTCCACCGATCGAACCAGGCGATCAAGCTGCCCGAGGAAGAGGGGATGCTCGGCGCGCAAGCGGTTCAACTCCTCCGACAGCTCGGGCGGCAGCGCGTTAGGATCGTCGGGTGAGGCGCCGACGTAGTCGGCCGCATGATGCATTCGGATCCGCGCGTGCAAGCGGCGTAGTTCTCGGCCGATCTCTTCAAAATAATCGGCGTCGAACAGATGGTCTGCTGCCTCATCGAGCATGGATTCCAACAAGCTCAGGGAGGCCTTGATCGAGTCGTCGGTGTTTTGCTCTGCTCGGAAGGGGGAATCGGAAGCTGTTGTGGTCATGGCTGTACTCCTGTCAGGCCCGGAGAACGGGTCGCAGCCCGTTGTGGTCGCGAGATGCCCATCCATGGGGCGAACTGTTCAGTATACACGCCCGGGGACATTCGGCAAGGCCGCCAACGCCCGAATCGTGGATATGGCGTGACACTTTAGGAGGCTTGCCCTGGGGGAGGTAGCGTCCGCCTCTTGTGGCGGAGGTTGGCATCCAAGACGCACACGAGCTTCTACGGCCGCCACGGATAGTGACATATGTCCCACCGGTCGGCGGTTGTGGGTGGTTTCGGGCAGCCTTGGGGCTCTGCCCCAAACCCCGAGGTTTATCGCTTTGGGGCCAGAACATGTTGAGGGAGGCAGGGGTTTACCTCGCGGGCAGACCCCTGCCCATGTCCCGGCATCGGACCGAGCGCTCGGGTTGCTCCTCAGCAGAGCCCTACCCTCTCGACCGACAACAGTGATTGTCGCGCATAAGTTCCTTCGGTCAAGCATCATCAGCCTCCAGTGATTGATCGATGTCCAGATACTCTTGGACCAGACGCAGGCTGCAGGCCAACACGTGGGCCGTCTCCGCGGGAGTCAGCCCCTGCAAACGGCAGTGACGCACACGGTCGTACTGCCCGAGGTAGCGGTCCACCGCCTCGAGGCTGTGGTAGGTTTCACGGGCAACCTGGTCGGCCGATTTGCCTTCGATGTAACGCTTGAGGCATATGATCCGCTTGTGGGTCAGCCCGCTACCAACATCGTGAAGGGTGGCCCGACGAGGCACGACGGTTCCCGTGGAGCGCTCGTGGATCGCCAACAAAGAGGAGATTCGCTGGGCGGTGACCGCGAGCAACTCCGCCAGGTCAGAGCTGGACAAAAGCCCTCCCTGCTCATGCGACTGCCGGCATAGGCGGAGGGCTTTCTGCAACAACAGGTCCTCCCGGGGTACGCCTTGCACACGTTTGTCGATGTCTTCAGCAGCGCTGAGATCCAAGACCACCGGAACAAGGTCTGTGTCCACGATGCGTTGATGGAGCCGGGGTGGGTCGTCAACACTGATGGCCATCCAGAGAATCTGGCCATGAGTCACGTTCTCGGCTGGACGAACATGATCGCTGATGACCTCCAGGATCATTTCGGCGCAAAGCTGTCTAATGCGCAGGCCGCCAATACGCGGGAATTCGGTCTGGATGCGGTGGGCCAAGACGTTTTTCAGCGTTCTGACCTGCAAGGAAGCATACTTCTTGCGGTTGTAGTCCGGCTTGCTACCCATGGACTGGACCCCTTCGCGCAGGTTTTTCCCCCCCGCCACAACAACCCAAACGCATCAGTTCTTCCAGGTGATAGGTCATGTTCTTGTCCGCTTCGCATTGCCCCAGCAGATCAAGATACTGACGCACCAGTGCCTTACCCCGTCGCAACAGGAAGGCGATCTGTCCAACCTGCATCTCCTTGCGAGCCAATTGCACACATCGGGCGAAGGTCGAAAGGTAGTTTGCCACCGCCTGCGGCGAGTGACGCATGATCGTGCAGATCTGTGAGGTGGTCTTGCCCTCCAGGGCCAGACGCACGATCTGTGTACGATGGGTCAGTACCGGTCCGATGTCGTGGACGGTGCCGCGCAACGGAATCACGGTCTGGGGATCCGCTCGCCGCAGAGCATTCAGATCGCGGGTAATCGTTCGGGGCGAGACGAAGAATACTCGATAGGCCAAGTCCTCCCGGGTCAGCAGGCCGCCCTGGCTGAGCGCCTCTTGACAGAGTTCGGGAATCCGTGCCTGACGGAAGCCGGCCGGCCCTTGCTCATAGAGAAGACGATTGTCCTCGGCTCCACGATGGACCGTGATGCAAACATTCTGCTTCTGGCACTCAACCACCGGCTTACCCGCAGGCTCGTCGGCGCTGACAGCCACGAGGGTGACTTTGCCCGGAGGTGCTTTGACAGATTGTTCGTCGAAGAACGGCAGCCAAACTTCCTTGGCGACATCCAGGACCGCTTCGGCCTCAAAGGGCGAGCAGTTCAGTCCATGCTGAATCTCGCGGAGGAATTCCGCATCGAGTGTTTTCGAATCCAGCCGCTCGAGAGTCTCTCTTTTCCTGTTTCGAAGCCCCATAGCACACTCCTTCTGCTTGACAAAACCCGCAGCGAATGTACCCAGGGGGACATATGTCAGGAAGGTAGGCGGCCGATGGGGCATCCCCTTGCCGGACGGAACGATCATGGTCTTGCTGAGACTCCTCCCGCCATCCCGTGTCGTGCGCCGGTCCGCACTCCACAGCGTTCGATGGAAGTCCTCCTTCAGCCCGACCTCGCCTCCCATTTTCGCCGAGCGTTCTCCTTGCTATGGCAATGTACGCCGATTCGTTCACCTTTGCTCAGCCCAAAGTCCCGGAGGGAAGCTATCGGCGCCCGGTGTAAACGACGGATCGGTCGAACCTCTTCTGGTCCACGGCCAGAGGCCGTGGTTTTAAGGGATAATAATGGGTGCGATGGATGATCTTGAACTGCTAAAGGCCGCGTTGGCGGTGGCGATGGCCGACAGGGAGTTGAGGCGATCGGAGAAGGGCGTCGTTGAGGGGTTGGCTGAGCGCATCGGCATCGGGCGGGTGTCGTTTGAGGCCATGCTCGAAGCCGCGAAAGAGGACGACTCCATCGCCGACAAC
>JBHHXS010000338.1:0-3515 GCA_046757145.1 Phycisphaerae bacterium
AGGGAAGGTGCAGCCATGGAAATTGCTCCTTTGCAGCCAAAGCGCGGATCAAGCCCCGAAGACCCCGTCTCTGGGACCGGCCTCCTGCCCAATCCTCGAGCAACTCCACGCAGTCAGGTGATCTAGCTGAGCGTCCCACTCAACGAACTTGTGCCCGAGAGGGTCGCCTAAAACCCTCCTGTTCATTCTCAAATCATCGATTAGGTAATATGGGTAATCTAGGCTGGATTAATATCGACCCTCGGCACGAGATTCCTTGAGGCTGTTTGCACTGTTTTTCCACGCGCCCCGACGTGTCGACCACGTCAAAAAAGGGACCAGAACGAGGAATTGAGCGGTTTTGGCCGCATCATCGACCCGGTCGCGTGGGGCATGGGGCGCAGCCGGAGGCCGGCCCTACGATAGTGGCTCGGGCTCGTTGACCTCCTGCTTAATGCGTGTGGCTACGGCGCGCATCAACTCGGCGTACTCCATCTGGGCCTTCATGAACTCCTTAATGAGCTGGCTGCCGGCGACTTTCGCGTGCAAATCGACAAGAGCCCGCTCGTCCTCGGGCTCGATAGGACTTCCCTTAGCTTCCAGTTCGCGGACCTTGTTCTGGGCCGTCTCATAGTCCTGGAGAAGCCGGCGACCCTCGGTGCCGCTCCCAAGGTGTGACCGCGCCTTTGCGAGACGTTCGGCTGTGGGGTGAGCTTGGATGAGTTTGCCGAGCTTCGTTGCGAGTTCTAAGATTTCATCCATAGTGTATCCGTCTCCACGCGACGCCGCGTCTCGGGTCCTGTCGGTCACGCGCCGGGGAGCGCATGATGCCGTCCAACATGCTTGCTAAGCGCATTCTAAAGCTTCTTGGGGCGTCGGACTATAAGCCGATCCGCCTGAATCAGCTAGCCGAAGCCATCGGCATCGGGGAGAGCGACCGGCCTGAATTTGATGCCACCTGCCTGGCGTTGATCAATCGCGGGCGCGTGGTGCTGACGCAGGACGAATCCATAGTGTTGTGCGCCTCAGCCGGCAACGTTGTCGGCATGTATCAGGCCAATCCACGAGGCTTTGGCTTTGTCATTCCATGCACAGCGGATTCGCCTGCTGATGTGTACGTCTCAGCGGGAAACACCGGCGGGGCCATCACGGGCGACATCGTTACCGCGCGGGTCAAGAAGCGCGGCAAGCGCGGCGGAAGAATGCGCTTCGAGGGGACCATCGTCGGGATTCTGGAAAGAGGACAGACGCGGTTCGTCGGCGAGCTCCGCAAGGAATCGGAGCAATGGTTGGTCGTTCCAGAAGGGAACACCCCA
The DNA here is from genome assembly GCA_046757145.1 of Phycisphaerae bacterium. Lineage (GTDB taxonomy): Bacteria > Planctomycetota > Phycisphaerae > UBA1845 > UBA1845. Next base: position 1,296 of record JBHHXS010000338.1, read on the forward strand.
CCGTCTGCGATAGTGGTCGCGGGCCCGGGCGCGATCAACGCCCGGCCCGGAGACCAGGTCGTGGCGGAGATCAGCCGGTACCCAGACCGGCCGACCGAACTTCGGGGCGCTGTTATAGGCGTTCTCGGTCGGTCCGGCGGAGTCGGTGTCGACGCCGTCAGCATAGCTGAACAGTATGGGCTGACCCGCGAGTTCGGCGAGGCTGTACTCCGCGAGGCCCGTTACTGCGCCGAAGGGTACAGCGCCGGCGCAGAGCTTTTGAAACGCGAGGACCTGCGCAAGCTCACGATCATTACCATCGACCCGCCGGAGGCCAAGGACTTCGATGATGCCGTCTCGATCACCCGAGGTGAGGGGGGATCGACTGAGCTTGGCGTGCACATAGCAGACGTCTCACACTTCGTTCGTGAAGGTGGCCGACTCGATGTCGAAGCCCGCAAACGATCAACGAGCGTCTATCTGTCGAGTCTGGTAATCCCGATGCTACCCGAGGCGCTCTCAAGTGACGTCTGCTCCTTACAGGAGCGCAAGACTAGGCTTACGAAAAGTGTTTTCATCACTTACGATCGCGTCGGGCGCGTCAGGGGATTCCGCCTTGCCAACAGTGTGATTCGATGTACCAAGCGACTCACCTACGAGCAGGCTTCGAACATCCTGTCCGGAAGACCGGGCAGGACAAGTGCCAAGGTTGTGGCCCTTCTTAAGGATATGGAGCGGCTGGCCAGGCGTATTCAGGGGCGTCGCCTGCGTGAGGGGATGCTGGTACTGGACCTGCCTGAAGTAGAACTAGTCTACAATACGCAGGGGCACGTCATCGACGCCGTACCGGCCGATAGAAGTCCCGCGCACACCATCATAGAGATGTTCATGGTGGAGGCGAATGAGGCCGTCGCCCGCCTGCTTGCCGATCGCGGCGTGCCGTACTTGCGTCGCATCCACGACGCACCGGACGCTACGGGAGCTGAGGCTCTTCGCAAGCTCGTGCGTGCCATGGGCTATGCGTTGCCTCGAAAAATCGATCGTGGGGCACTGACTGCGCTGTTGGATCTCGCAAGAGACAAGAAGGAGAAACACGCGGTGCATTTGGCAGTGCTCCGCTCGATGCAACAGGCACGATACTCGCCGCTGCGGATAGGACATTACGCCTTGGCGAGCAACGACTATTGTCACTTCACATCCCCGATCCGGCGTTATCCCGATCTGACGGTTCATCGCCTCGTCGACGCCCACTTAAGCGGCACGTTGGCTGATGCGCTCAGCTCGGGGCGTATTCCGTCGCTGGAGGAATTGGTGTCGCTTGGCAACCACTGCAGCGATAACGAACGTCGTGCGGAGGCTGCAGAGCGCGAGCTGCGACTCGTGCTCGTGCTCAGGCTGCTTCAAACGCACATCGGCGAGGAGGTCTCCGGTACCGTCACGGGGTTCTCTAAGCAAGGCGTGTTTGTGCAGGTGGATCGCTTCTTGGTCGAGGGGCTGGTACCGTTCGACGCCCTACCCGGCGGCTGGTGGGACGTCGACGTTGATCGCGGCCTGGCGACGGGCCCACGCCCGGGCCAGAAGATAAAACTAGGGGATACGCTGAGAGTCGTGGTCAGCGACATCAAGCTAGCGACTCGCCGACTGGAACTGACGCCGGCTGCTGAGTTCAACCCCGCAGTATCGGCTCATGGTACGGAGCGCAGACCCGCCGGCAGGCGCCGCCAGGGACGCCGCGCCGCACGACGACGTATAAGGCCGCCCAACAGGCGCCAGCGCTGATCGCATACATCCCTCACAACCCGCGACGAGCCGTTCAGGAAGCCATGCAGATGCAACGGAAACGCACTGGTGCTTCCCCTCACGGGCAATCGGCCGGAAGTCCAAGAGTCAACACCAACTCCCGAACCACGGGTCGCTCCTGTGGAAGTCAGCGCATGGTGCCCCTTACGTTTCGCAAAAAGAGGAGCCGCCCGCGGCTCCAATAGTCGCGGGAGGACCTCTGAGGCACCGCCCTCCGCTCCGCCGCGGTCATTAGGCGCAGCGTTCAACGGCCAGTGCCAGCGCTTCCCCGCCGCCGAGACAGATAGCAGCAACGCCGAGCTCCTTGTCCAGGCGAGTCAGTGCGTTGATCAGCGTATTGATGATCCGCGCCCCGCTTGCGCCGATGGGATGGCCGATGGCTACGGCTCCGCCGGCCACGTTGACTTTCTTGGGGTCAAGCCCCAGCTCGCGGATCGCGAC
>JBHHXS010000339.1:0-3512 GCA_046757145.1 Phycisphaerae bacterium
CCCGCGCTTCGCGCGGTCGCAGGGTTAACGCGCTATTTTGCGCACTGGGTCAGTCTTTTGCGCGACATTGTTCCGGTCGTTTGACGGAGTAGCTACGATGCAGCCTGCGCGCACGATCCCCCTGATCCTGGCGGTCGTTTCCGGTGCACTAAACGCCACGCAAGTCTCGGGCGCAACCGCCCCCATGTACATATGTGATTCAACCAACAACCTGTTGACCGTCGATCCAGCTACGGGAGAGCTTGAACTGGTCGCCGGTACTTTTGCCCAGATGACCGACATTGCCTTCAGTCCATCGGGGGTGTTGTACGGTGTAACGCCAACGTATCTCTACGAGATTGACCCCGACACAGGCTGGAACACACTGATCGGCGCCCATGGCTTCAGCTCTCCCGTCCAAGGCTATGGGATTGACGCTTTGACCTTCGATCGCAGCGGAAACCTCTACGCTGCCGGGAACAACATCCTCATCCGCATCGATCCAGCCACGGGGCAGGGGACGGCCGTCGGGGCCCTATCAGGCTACAGATCGGCAGGGGATCTTGCAGTAACCGCCACGGATCGCCTGCTGCTTACAACTGATTCCGGCGACTTGGTCGAGGTTCATCGAGACGGTTCCGGGGCGACGTTGATCGGCTCACTTCCCTACAGCGACGTTTTTGCGATGGGGGGCTCACTCGATGGCAACGTATACGGGATTCGCTCAACCAACGATATCATTCTGATTGACGAGAACACAGGCCGGGGAACGATAATCGGCGAGCTGAGTGGCGACATGCTTCACGGGCGAGCGTGGGGGGGCAGCTTCCCCGACCAGTTCGTTCCCGAGCCCGCCACACTGCTTCTGCTGGTCAGCGGCACGATAGCCCTGCTTCGTCGACGCACTGCCCCGGGGAAAACGCGACCACGCCGCTTGGACAGTACGAGGTCCGCGGCCGTATAGGCGGGCCCGATAGACGTGCCGCGCGCCTTGCGGATCTCCCGCAGGCTTGAGACCCGGATCGCCTCGCGACCAGGCGTGAGCGTATGCCCAGCATTCCCGCCCCCTCTTCCTTAATGGAAACAAGAAATGGGCAGTGCGACACGTGCCCTGTACATACTACAGTGGCCGTGGAAGCCATCGCCGACGCTCAGACTACTCTCTCGTCTCGGCCTGTCCACTCGGGACGGATCGGCATGACGGTGATTCAGCCGTGCTGTCGGGTTCCCGTCGGCACCGGGAGGATTCCGGACCACGCCGACAACGCCACGGACGCAGCACACTTGTTGTCGCTGCCCCAAAAACCAGCCGTTCAATTGCACTACCTGACGAGCTGGAGTTGCACGGTTGTCTCGAGCGCGCGGTCGTCGCGCAGGAAGGTCACCCGGACCTTGTCGCCGGCTTTGTAGCTCTCGAGAGCATCGCGTACGTCGTGCACCGAATGCACCTCATAGTCTCCGATCTTGATGAGAATATCGCCAAGCTGCCGGATGTATCCCGCACGATCAACCACGGTGCCGCGTAGCCCAGCCTTCGCGGCGGCGCTGTCGGCGGTGACCACGTCTATCAGCACACCGGGAAGGCGCAGGCGGAGCGTCAGGGAGTCCGGGACAAGTGCCACTCCCAACCCGGGGCGCGGGACCCGCCCATAGCGAATAAGGTCCGGAACAATGGCGTTCATTGTATCCGCGGGGACTGCGAATCCGATTCCTGCGCTGGCCCCGGAGGGGCTTGCAATCTGCGTGTTGATGCCGATAAGCCGCCCGGCGCTGTCGAGCAGCGGCCCACCGGAGTTGCCCGGGTTAATGGCGGCGTCCGTCTGGATCACGTCGCGGATTGTCCGCCCGGTCACTGATTCGATCTCCCGTCCGAGGGCACTGACGACGCCGATGGTGAGCGTATGGTCCAACCCGAAAGGGTTGCCAATTGCCAGGACCTTCTGACCTACGAGCAGGTCATTTGACGAACCGATGGCCAGCGGCTTGAGGCGTTCGGGAGGAGCGCCGATCTTCAGCACGGCGATGTCCTTGTCGGGTTCTGTGCCGACGATGTCAGCCTCCCATTCCGACTGATCTGCCAGCTTGACGATCAGTCGCACGTTGGCACGCTCACCTGCAGCGATGACATGATAATTAGTGACCACGTAACCATCGCGGTCGTAGATGAACCCCGACCCGGTACCTCTTGGAATCTCGAATATGTTCAGGCTGAAGAAGTCCCTGCGCAGTTCGCTGCTCGTGATGTATACGACGGAAGGCGACGCTTCGCGGAATATGTCAATGGTGGCCTGCTCATCCACGGAGAAGCCCTTGCGTGGGGTCACAGGTCTTGGCTGCGCCGCAGGGTCATGCAGCTCGGTGTTCTCAGGCTGGGCCCCCGGGCCGAAGAGCCCCCATACAAGCACGAAGACAACGAACCACACGCCCAGCATGGTGGCCCAGTGCAGACGAGGTTGGCGCAGCATCGTTGAGTTACGGTACCGGGAGGAGCCGGCGCGCGGATCGACAAACATCATGGCCGTCCTGTCTCCAAGGCAATCACGCCACCCGCACAGGGGGAACACATCCCCGGCTGCGGCACGGTGGCTGCCCATACCCACATGATAACATCATCATGCGTACCGGCACACCGGTATAGCGCCGCGGTGTACCCACCTCGCATCCCCCGCGCCAGCCCGCAGCCCGTACCCCACAGTCCATACCGCGCCGTAGGGCGCTTCACGACCTCGTGTTGCTCGCACGCCGCTTCCGTCCCCCTTTGCCAATGGGAGAGACAGCGGGGGTACGCAGTGTGGTCGAACGGCACCGGCTGGAGAGATCCGGATCATGCGGCATGTCGTCGAGTGGACAGCCTTGGCAGCGCGCCCGGCTCCGGCAATGTGATTTGCCCACGGCGACAAGCAGCGCGTGATACTCGTTGTAAACCTGAACATCCTTGGCGAGTGAACGTTGAAACAGCTCGCGGATCGTCTCATAGTCGGCGTCCGCCTCGATGACATGGTGTCGCAGCAGAACACGCCGGGTGTAGGTATCAACCACAAAGGTCGGGCGCCGGCCGCCGTAGAGCAGGATGGCATCAGCGGTCTCGGGTCCGATGCCGCGGATAGCGGATAGCCGCCGCCGGGCACCCTCTACATCACCGTCAAGCATGGCACCCAGCGAGCCGCCGTACTCATCCCACAGAACCTCCACGAATGCTTTAAGCCTCGCTGCTTTAATCCGGAACGTGCCCGAAGAGCGGATTAGGTGGCTAAGTTCACGCTCCCCGATGTCGTGCAGGGCATGCCATGAGAGGCACCTTGCCCGCTTAAGATTCTCGATCGCTCGTACGACATTCGCCCATGCGGTATTCTGTGTCAGAATCGCGCCCACTACGATCTCGGTGGGGTCGTCGGCAGGCCACCATTCTTGCGGTCCGTATGCATTCCACAACCGGCCGAACATGTCATGAATCGTTTCTGCGCGTGGCACAGGCATGTTTTGTGATCGCCTCCGGGCTGTTCGCGCGGCGCTTGCAAGTGTCAGCAGAACGG
>JBHHXS010000340.1:0-3489 GCA_046757145.1 Phycisphaerae bacterium
CTGATGGCGACTCCGGTCGGACCGATTGGGAGACGAACGCCACCACATAGCATGAGCCACAGGCTAGGACACACTTGCCCGCATCGCTCAATACGTTGGCAGGCGAGCGGTCGAGGAAGAACGGCAAACCCAACAGCAGCATGACGACTCCTATTATAGGGGCAGCGATACGGGCATGTTTCCCTCGGACGATTGCAGCCAGATCGGCCGATTCGTCTGCCTGAAGGTCGCGTAGCTGCGACAAGCTGAGATAACGCATCCAACCCTCCGCTTGGCGGAGCTGTATCACGTCGGGACTTAGATCAGTCTCGTATTCCTCAGGATACGTGACGCGCTTGTCCTCACGCGGGCCCAATGTAGCCGTCTCGGTGAATACGCGGGTCGTTCTTCTTCCGCGCTGCAGGCACCAGCGCCCGTATGGTCGCGTGTTATCGGGGCCCTTCCAGACGGCGTGATCCGCTTCCAGAGTCTCGGTGATCGCCCCTCTGTCGTCACGCCTGAACACGAGGAGATTGCTCAGATCGTGTCGCTTGGGATGAAAGCGCGCAGCGGAGAGCAGGGCACCGTTCCTGTCACGCAGGAAGAGCACCTCGTATGCACGCTGTCCGTCGACATCGTCGTGGTCCCTGGCCAGCTTGTGAGCGACCGAAGGTATCACCCACTCCGTGTCGATCACGAGTAGAGCTGTAGTGGCAAGGCCGAACGCGATGATCGGGGCGGCAACACGGTACAGACTGACGCCGGAGGCCAGTATCGCCGTGACCTCGTTCTGCTTGCGCAAGCGGGCGATGGTGGCTACGCACGCGAAGAGCGTGATGACACTCGACAGTTGGGCGAAGAACAAGAAGACGTTCGGCGCGTAATAATCGGCAATATTGCTGATGACGGTCACCACCGACCGATTCTGCTCCGTGAACTCGTCCATGTTCACAAACATGTCAAGAACGACGTAAAGACTGATCATAACGCCCAGGGTGATCAGATAGTTCACGAGCAAGGAACGCAGAATGTAGCGATCAAGAACGGTGAACATCTCAACGCATCCCTGGTCAGCGCCGCACGAGTCGCAGCAAGGTCCACGCGTCCAACCCGGTGACGGCGCCGATCCCGGCCCACATTACAAGCAACCCCGGCACGTGCGTGGCAGCGTTGTGGGCCATCTGCTTGCCCATGACGATCATAACGATCACCAGCAGTGACGGGACGAAGCTGATGCCGAACGCCATTACGACGTGCGCGCCGCGAAAGACTATCCCAAGGGCCGCCCCCAGGATCACCAATACGAATACGCTCGCGCTAAAGGCACAGCGCTCGCTCAGCGTGGCCACGATTCGGCGAACGGTCTCGCCGCGGACGGCAGCTGTCCTGGCACGCCTTTCGGCGATCGCGTCGCTCTCACCTTCGGTGAACCGGCCGGACATGAGCAGCTCCTCCGGCATCTGCTCGACCTTGCGCATCAACTCGGCGGGTACCGCGACGGGCCCCAGGACGGCCTTGGCCCGGTAGACTGACGCACCCTCCGCCTGGAGGTTGGCGTCGTACACTTCGATGCGTATGTCACCGTAGTCCGAGGCAGACGCGGCGGCAAGCTCCAGCACGGCGCGGCCGGCCGTGATCGTGCGAACAAGGCCGTGCGCGTGCTCCTCGATGCGCGCCGTTGCCAGCTCGACGCCCCCGTCCCGCGGGATACGCATGGGCGGAGCCGACGACGTGATGGTCCACCGTCCTCGTTCATCCTCCAGTACCAGCCCGCCGCTCAACTGCCAACGCTCAAGAAGTTCGTCGTAGACGAACCTGCGTGCTACGGCTTGACGCAACCGGGCCAGCTCATCCTTAACGTCGCGCCACGCATCGGGATGTCTCCAGTGGTAAAGCATCTCCCAGAGGTTTAGGAACTTAATCTCCTGCGGGACCACAGCAGGGAGCTCGTTGGTCGGTATGTCTTGCTCCTCAACGTCAAAGAAGCGTGCGGCTTTACGGTCGTAGAAACTGAGGTCTCGCATCCTTCCCGCGACCCGCAGGCGCTTGTCCTCACGTTCAAACTTAAGGTCCACTTCGCGCGCCGTGCCGAACCTGACCCATTCGTCCTGATCCACCTCCACGAACGCGACCTTGCGCAGCACAGCCCTGCTGGCGTCTGACGCGTCGATTGCACTGGAGTCAGCATGAATACGAAAGCGCCCACCCAGTGTGATGCCTCGCGGGCGGTTGAGGCGTCGCTGGATCATCGCTCCCACGTCGGTGGCTATGAATTCGTTCAGGTTGCGCACCATCCCGGGAATAAGGAAGTTGATGAATCCGAAGGTAACAGCGGCGGAGAGAAGGCTGATCACGAGCGTGGGGATGAACAATAGGTGGATGTTTATCCCGCCGCTGCGACAGGCTGTCAATTCGTTGTCCGCGCTTAGGCGCCCGTACGTCGCCGCCGCGCTGAAAAGGGCGGCGATCGGTAGCGTCAGTGCAGCCGCGACAGGGAGCACGAGGGCCATGAGCCTGAACAGCTGACCGGGGCTCATCTCCCCCAGCTTTATCATCTTCAGCAGCCCGCCGCCCAAACCTATAACGCCGGTCATCGTGACAGCTGTAAGCAGAAAGACTTTGCCCATTTCCCGGAAGATGTACCGTTGTAAGATCCAGGGGAAGGTCATTTTCGCTGTGGGACCAATTAGGCAGCCTCGTATTCACAGGGTTGTACCGCTGCGCCCTGCCTGGCACGAGCCGCCCTAGACAAGCACCTCAAACACCGTAGGCGTAGCCATCCCCGCCTCGCCTCGTCGCAACGGACGGTTCCCGAAGCGGACAGGGCAGAGATCGTAGGCAATACCGTCGAATCCGCAAAGCGGTTGCCGGCGGAACATCTTCGACCGGGTCAGCGTGCCGCGCGGAGCGTCATGCGCTTGCGCTCGAGGTTCTCCAGAAGATCGCAGAACGACCGCGCAAACAGGCCAATCCCCTCGACGCTGAGCTGCCTCGTGACCGCGCCTAAGTCTATGCCGAGGTCGGACAACTCGACCAGCGTCGCCCGCGCCTGGTCCAGGTCCTCGTCTATGGTCACCTCGGTCCGGCAATGATCAAGGGCCGCATGGATCGTGTCAGGTGGAAGGGTGTTTACCGTCTGGGGGCCGATCAATCCGTCGACGTACATCGTATCGGGATACGCGGGATTCTTCGTGCTCGTGCTTGCCCATAACGGGCGCTGAACGCGCGCACCCTCAGCCGCCAGGGCGGCAAAACCACCCACGGGACTGAACAGCTCCTCAAAGCAGGTGTAGGCTAGCCTGGCGCTGGCTATACCGGCTTTCCCCAACAAGCGATCTACGTCGTGCCCGGCGGCCCGCTTTTCCTCCAGCAACCGATCGATAAGCACGTCAATCCGGCTGACAAAGAAAGAGGCTACGGAGGCAACCGTGGTAAGATCGCCCCCCGATTCGGCGCGGCCCCGTAGCCCGTCCATGTATGCCCGGGCGACCTGTGCGTACACATCCATAC
>JBHHXS010000341.1:0-3477 GCA_046757145.1 Phycisphaerae bacterium
TCACTCGGAAGATCAGTCCCCACACCTTCCGTCACTATTCCTTGTCCCGGACTATTACCAGGTAATTTCCTTCTTGCCGTGTTTTCCGGCTCGTAATCCACGCTAAATCGGCATAGTCTGACTCCTGTAAGCAAGCCTAATTAAAAGAAAGGAGGCGACTATGAAGTACATTGTCAATGATGACGTGATTCTCTCACGGCCGTTGGACGGTCCACTGTCAGCGCACATTGCCGGGTTTGCGAAGTGGGCACGTGATGAGGGATATGCCTTGCCTTCCCGGCACCGGCAAGTTCTGCTTGCGGCGTGTTTTAGCCGTTGGCTTGGACAGCAGGCCGTCGGCGTGCGCGGTATCTACTCGGAGCATCCGGCTCGATATCTGCGATCTCGCGCGCGCCACGTGCAGATCCACCGAGGTGATGCCGCCGCGCTGAGACAGTTCATCGACTTTCTGCGCCGTCAGGGCGTGGTTCCTACAGAGAAGACCCCACAGCGCACGCTAAACCCGGTCGAGCAAGCCGTACATTCGTTCGAGCGCTACCTACGTGACGAGCGCATGCTGGCGGAGGCGACCATCGTCAATTACGTGCCGTTTGTCCACAGGTTCCTCACCGATCGGTTCGGCGAAGGACCGGTGAGGCTTTCGCGCCTAAGTGCCGGCGATGTCGTGCGATTTGTCCAGCGCCAAGTCCCGCGCCTGCATTTGAAGCGCGCAAAACTGCTGACCTCCGCGCTGCGATCGTTCCTGCGCTACGCACGCTTTCGTGGGGACATCGAGCCTGACTTGGCCGCCGCTGTTCCCCCCGTCGCCAACTGGTCGATGACGTCAATCCCCCGTGCGATTCCGTCGGACGCTGTGCGCCAGCTGTTGGCCTCCATCAATCGGCGTACCCCAATGGGCCGCCGCGACTACGCGATTTTACTGTTGCTCGCTCGACTGGGACTACGAGGGGGCGAAGTGGTACGACTCGAGCTCGAGGACATTGACTGGAACGCCGGATGGGTGAACGTTCAGGGGAAAGGGAGTCAACGCAGTGCCCTCCCGTTACCCGCGGACGTTGGCTCTGCGATTGCCGCATATCTGCAACACGGACGACCGCGGAGCAGTAGTCGTCGCGTCTTTTTACGGACCAAAGCGCCCATCCGTGGCTTTCTCGATCAGCGCGCTATCGGATCCCTCGTTCGGAATACCCTCGCACGTGCCGGCATCAAGGCGCCCACCCAGGGCGCGCATCAGTTTCGCCATGCGTTGGCCACCAAGATGCTGCGCCACGGCGCCTCGCTAACCGAAATCGGCGCGGTATTGAGGCATCGCAGTCCCCAGACCACGAAGATTTACACCAAGGTCGATCTCCAGGCATTGCGTGCGCTGGCCTTGTCCTGGCCGGGAGGTGTGCGATGACGACGCTCCGTGAGGCCGTGCATGATTACCTGACCCTGCGACGCAGCTTGGGATTCAAGCTGCGTGAGACCGGCAAGCAGTTGCTCGCATTCGTCACGTTCATGGAGCAGCACGGTGCCTCGTATATCACGCCCCAGTTGGCGCTCGCCTGGGCGCAGCAACCGTCGACCGTGCAACCGGTGGAGTGGGCACGCCGACTGAGTGTCGTGCGCACCTTTGCGCGCCATCGTAGTGCGACCGATCCACGCACGCAGATTCCGCCGGAGGGTTTGTTGCCCCATCGCCCCAAGCGCGCGCGACCGTACCTGTACTCGGCCGAGGAGATCCAGGGCCTATTGCGTGCGGCGCTTTTGCTGCCCGCCCGCGGGGGATTACGACCTTGGACTTACCATTGCCTGTTTGGGTTACTGACTGTCACAGGCCTGCGCCTCGGCGAAGCCCGTAGTCTCGAGCTTCGGGATGTCGATCTCAGAACGGATGTGCTGATGATCCGGAGTGCCAAGTTCGGCAAATCCCGTTTGATCCCCATCCATGCATCGACTCGTCGCGTGCTCGCCGATTACCTTGTGCGACGTGATCGACGGTGGGCCGCTCGGCCGGTATCTTCTTACCTGTTCGTCTCCAACTGGGGCAATCAGTTGGATGGCGGCGAGATCCACCGAACGTTCTATGCATTATCCCGCCAGATCGGTCTGCGCGGCCAAACGGACAGCCGTGGGCCGCGTCTGCACGATCTGAGGCATCGCTTTGCGGTGATGACGCTGTTGCGGTGGTACCGCTCCGGCGAAGACGTCGAGCGACGGTTGCCCTTCTTATCCGCCTACCTCGGCCACGTCCACGTCAGCGATACGTTTTGGTACCTCAGTGCATGGCCTGAACTGATGCGAGAGGCGATGTCCCGCCTTGAGCGACGATGGGAGGGACAGTCATGACTACCACGATTAGCCTCGCTCCCCTGTTGGAACGGTTCTTCACACAGCGGCTCATGCAGCAGCGGCAGGCCAGTCCGCATACGATCAGTTCGTATCGCGACACCTTCCGTTTGTTGCTGATGTTTACGCAACAGCGGTTGCACACGCCGCCCGCGCGACTGACGTTCGCAGCGATCGATGCCCCGTTGATCATGGCGTTTCTCGATCACTTGGAGAAGAATCGAGGTCTGAGCGCCCGCAGCCGGAATCTGCGGCTGACCGCCATACACTCCTTTTTTCGGTATGCCGCGTTTGAAGCTCCGGACCATGCCGCCCAGATCCAACGCGTGCTGGCCATCCCCAGCAAGCGCTTTACGCGGACCCAGGTTCACTTTCTCACGCGTCCGGAGGTCGAAGCGTTACTCGCCGCGCCTGATCAACGTACCTGGTTTGGCCGTCGCGATCACGCCTTCCTCTTGGTAGCGGCGCAGACGGGACTCCGTCTGTCCGAAATGACCGGGCTGACACGCAATGATGTCACGCTCGGTACGGGTGCCCATGTTCGCGTGATCGGGAAGGGCCGCAAGGAACGATGTGTCCCGCTGGCCAAACCGACGGTCGCCGTGTTGAAAACCTGGTTGCACGAACCGGCACGCGGTGACGGGCAGGTCCTTTTCCCCAATTCCCGAGGCACGCGTCTGAGCCCCGACGGCGTACATTACTTGTTGGTCAGGCATGCCACGGCCGCCGCCAAAGCCTGCCCGTCGTTGAAAGACAAACGCGTCACCGTCCATGTCCTGCGTCACACCATGGCCCTCGACCTGCTGCAAGCGGGCGTGGACCGCTCTGTCATCGCCTTATGGCTCGGGCATGAATCCGTTGAAACGACCCAGATCTATCTAGAGGCCACACTGGCGATGAAGGAGCAGGCGCTCGGTAAAACGACACCGCTGAATGATAAATTCGCTCGGTATCGATCCGGGGACCGACTCCTTGGTTTCCTCAACAATCTGTAGAACCAGACAAAACTATGCCGAGTGATTGCCAGACCCAATTCTCGCTCTGAGCAGCAATTTCCGCATGAGAGTAACTGGTCTCCGAGATCGCTCGGCATAGTCCGGGACAAGGAATAGTGACGGAAGGTGTGGGGACTGATCTTCCGAGTGA
>JBHHXS010000342.1:0-3470 GCA_046757145.1 Phycisphaerae bacterium
CGTCGCGAGCCGTCGTCCTCATAAGCCTCGAGGCAGGCAGGCCGTCCGCTGCCTCAAGGCGTTTCCTCCGCTCCTGTGGTGCGGGTCGCCTTCAGTTGTATGGCGACGTCACTCCGCAGGCCGTCGCTGCACTGCGACGTGGGGGATTCGAGACGGTCGTCCCCTTTCCCGTCAGCGGGGAAGAGTCCCTGACGCACATCGACAGCTTTGTCAGTGCCTGCGCAGCCGTCCCACCCGACTACCTGCTCTTTGACGCCGCCCATCCTGAGCGGGTTGGGGGGACGGGAACGAGAGCGGATTGGAACGCCATTGAGCAATGGCATGGCATGGGCCGCATCAATAGTTGGCCGCCTTTTATAATCGCAGGTGGACTTACACCGGGAAACATCGGCGACGTCGTCCGTACATTCTCTCCTGCCGGAGTCGACGTCAGCTCAGGCGTCGAGTCCGCCCCAGGGCGAAAGGACCAAGCTCTGGTTCACGCCTTCATCGCCGCGGCGCGAGCGGCAACCCAAAACAGGTGAGTGATACGCGTGTCGCCAAGTCGCGAGGCTAGTGATGTAACGTCGGCGGGGCGCCCCACGTCCTGAATACGTTGCGGCTTCCTATGGCGTAGTGCATGGTTGTGTTATGGGACGATATAATCGTACACCACCAGGGGGATTCCTTCGGCCGTCCACCGAGTAGCGTGCATATACTCAAGTGGATAGATAGTGATGCGCAAGCGGCGAGCCGGGTAGTGGCTTGTTCTATGGGCGGGCCGCACGCTCTCCTGTGGACTGTTGCGTTCGCCTGACGTGCTGCGTAACATTAGACTGTTGATACTGCGACAGCCTGGGGAGGGTTCACTGGAGTTCGACCTGCTCTGCGTGGATCTGTGCGGGGTGAGAGGTGTTCAATACCCGATGTGCTGATGCGGAACGCTTAGGGCTCGCAACGCGGACGCAGGCGCCGCCGGCCGAATGCCAGGCGATGTGCGTCAAAGCCTGCGGGCAGCAACATCCACACGGTGAGGGGGCGTATTCTGCAAACCGGCAATAGCACACGCGACAACAGAGTTACGTGTGTAGTGGCAGGAGTGCTCTGGGAGGAAGGACAGTGAGAAGAGCTTTCGGGTGGTTTGGACGGGCGGCCTTATACGGCGCTGCAAGTGTACCTATCCTGAACACTATGCACGCCACAGGCGGCGAGGTCAGGTGGCGACCAGTGGCGGCGACGGGCAACGTGATCTGCACACCCGGCGTCGACGCATGTGGCGAGACCGAGATCAGGCTCTCCGGGGGCGGCGTAACCGTAACCCTGTTTCTAGAGCTCTCGGGCTGGGACCACGACCAGAACGGCGATCCACTGCTTGGTGCGTACCAGGGTACGGTGGACAGTCGCAGTTATCGCGGCGGGCACACCGGGTATGAGTGCACTGTAATAGGAACCGTGTGTGATCCGTTGGACCCGGCGGCGTGCAACTCGGGCGCTGACGGAACGTGCGAGCAGGTGATCCCCGGCAACCCGGGGACCACTGTGGGGCTGGACCTGAATCCGGTAGGCCAGCCGGACATGGGATTCGAAGGGGCCTTCCAGGCGCTGAAGGTCTGCGCCACCGACCCGTTTGACCCGCAGGGCTCGTCCGATCTGCTAAGCAGATGCAGCAGCAACTCGGACTGCCCGGCTGGTTCGCTTTGCATGGATCGATGGGATTACGTTTTCTACCAGATAGACAGCACACCTGTAGTAGGTACTGCGGTGCTGGAGTACTCCTGGGCTGCGGCTTCAAACGACTGTGCGGTGGATCCGGACGGCGGTGCCACCAAGTTCTACGGCGGCACGCTGCTTCTGGAGGTTCCCCCCGGTGCCGTCGGGACGTACAACGTTGCCTTTCTGAGCGACGTCAATTTTACGCTGTTCAACACCTGCCCCGGTCCCCTGATCCCTGGCCTCACGCTTACCCCGGGGCAAATCACGATTATTCCAAGCCGATGCTGCTACGGCATTGGAACCGACGCTCCGGGATGCGAGGACGAGATAAGCGAGGCTGAGTGCAACCTGCGGCCCGGCGGACGCGTCTATGAGTCGGGCAATACGTGCGCCCAGGCATGCCCCGAGTGCCTCAGCGACCGGCGATGCAATGATCCCACGCCCTCGCAGCCTCCCAACGCCAGCAATCTATGCACGGATGATGCCTGTGTCGACGGCGTCTGCGTCAATACTCCGAACTATGATGTTGAGCTTGAGTGCTGCGACCCGAACGTCGGCCCGCCCGCGGGAATTACAATCATCGACGACGGTGACGCGTGCACCCTCGACTCCTGTGATGAGGATACCGGCGTAGTCACTCACGCCGGCGGCGACTGCGACGGGGATGGAGCATGCGACGATCAGGACAACTGCCCCACTGTTCCGAACCCCAGCCAGAGCAACGCGGACGGCGACGCCTACGGGGACGCCTGCGACGGGCCGTTCGACTCAGACCATGACGGCAACATTGATCTTGTGGACTTTGCGGACTTCGTGGGTTGCTTGAGCGGGCCGGCGACGCCCGCTGCACCCGCATGCTACGACATCCACGACTTCGCCGGTGGGCTGACCGTTGATCTGGCGGATTTGGCGCACCTGCAGCGTTTGTTCACGGGGTCGCTGGCATCCCCGTGCGACTGACGACGGGCGTAGCTCTTATGGTGTGGCGTCGGGCCGGTCGATAGCTGCCCGCACGGACGCGCTCCTTGCCTCTTGTATAAGCTGGTTTATCTCCGCCACCGTCGTGCGGGGTCTGGTGCTTTCCGGTGTGCCGCAAGCACCTTCCTCTCGCGCTGGTGCAGATGCGTCGAGCCCCTCTCCCTTGATCGGCCTGCGGTCCGCCGCTTCGCTGGCCGACCCCGACAGCGGCCGGGCTATTTGGGAGACGGCGGCGAGCGACTCGCCGGCGTGCGTCTGGTCAATCGTTGGGCACCGCTGCAGGGACGCGTCGAGGCGACCTTGTGCGCGAACGGCCTCGCTGACCCATTCTCGCAGCGTGGCGGAAGCACGGTCAGTCTCGGCGGTCAGTGTGCGGAGGCGTTCATCTGCCTGCCCGGTCATGCTGCGACATTCCTCCGCCTGACGCTTGGCGTCAAGCGTTGTGCGTGCCAGGCCGGCGAAAACCTTGCGGACCGCCGTGCACACGCGCTCCAGTTGGGCCGATTGCGCCCGGGCGGAAGCGACGATATGTTTTGGCTCCGCAGTTGCGTCCTCCAAGGACTTCTCGAGCGAGGCGACCTTTCGCTGCAGTGCGTTGAGCTGCCTTTGGAGTTCACTTGAGCGAGTGATGAACTCCTGCAGGAGGCGCTCGCCCGCTTCGATAGAGGCCGTCGTTGCATCGGCCTTGTCGGTCAATTCCTCCGATACCCGTTGCGCCTTCAAGTTGAGTTGTTCCTGAGTGTCGACCAGCTTTTCGGCAAGGCTGGAATTTTCAGGCGGCCCTTTAGCGGAAAAAGGAT
>JBHHXS010000343.1:0-3424 GCA_046757145.1 Phycisphaerae bacterium
CCTCTTCGGGCGAACCTCCGTATAATCCGCGGTGAAGGAGCAGGAGATTGGACCTCTTCGCGGAGCAGCACGAACGACATCGCACCGGGGCGCAGCCGTTGGCCGCACGGATGAGGCCACGATGCCTGGATGAGTTTGTGGGTCAGCAGTCGTTTCTCGGCCCGGGCAAGCTCCTTCGACGCATGCTCGAAGCGGATCGCGTTTCAAGTGCGTTGTTTTACGGCCCTCCCGGGACTGGGAAGACATCGCTGGCCCACATCATCGCGAACACGATCGACGCTCATTTTGAACCGATGCACGCCGCTGGCGCCGGCGTCAAGGAAATCCGCCATGTGCTCTCCGCCGCCAACACGCGTCTGGACACGCAAAGTCGCCGCACGATTCTCTTCGTCGATGAGCTGCATAGGTTCAGCCGATCCCAGCAGGACGTCCTGCTGCACGACGTGGAGGCGGGCGTGGTCATCCTGATGGGGGCCACCACCGAGAACCCCTTCTTCTCGATCAATTCCCCTCTGATCTCGCGCAGCCAGATCTTCCAGTTCGAGGCGCTGTCCGCAGACGATATAAAGCTTCTTCTGCACCGGGCGATCAACGACGCGGAGCGCGGTCTCGGTACCCGTCGCGTGGTACTCACCGATGATGCCGCGGACCATCTGGCGATCGCTTGCGATGGTGACGCCCGTCGGGCGTTGACCGCGCTGGAAATAGCTGTGCTTTCGCAAGTGGAGCCTCGGGAAGGGGAGGCGGAACGGGAAGGGCAAGGGCAAGGGGAGAGGGCAGGAGAGGTGCTGGTCGATCTGAGGACCGCAGCCGATTCCATACAGCGTAAGGCCCTGGATTACGACGCCAGAGGCGACGCGCATTACGACACGATAAGCGCGCTGATCAAGGCTATTCGTGGGAGCGACCCGGATGCGGCGGTATACTGGCTCGCTCGCATGCTGGAAGCAGGCGAGGATCCGCGGTTCATTGCCAGGCGCATTGTCATCAGTGCGGCGGAGGACATTGGCAACGCCGATCCGCGCGGTCTGTTGGTGGCCCAGGCAGCCGCGGAGGCTACGCAGTTCATCGGGTTGCCCGAGTGCCGCCTGCCGCTGGCGCAGGCTGCGATCTACCTGGCATGCGCTCCGAAGTCGAACGCCTCCGCGGTGGCAATTTGGGAAGCTACGGACGACGTCAGAACTGCACGAACGCTGCCCGTCCCGAAGCATCTGCGGTCCCGGGGATCGGTGGGGTCGGAGGTTCCCGCAGGCGGCGCGGCAGGGCGATACCGCCACGAGGGCTCAGAGGGTATAGTTTCACACGATTATCTCGGAGTCGACAAAGTTTATTATACTCCGAGCGACCGTGGTGCCGAAGCACGAATACGAGATTACCTGGCGTTGGCTCGTCGGGAGGCGCATGGATCGACACACGACTAGCCAACCAGGAATCGGCAAGGCCTGCGAACGTTCGAATTGTCCGCAAAAAAAGAACTACGACAACGGCTGCGTAAGATCCTGGCCGAGATCCCCCCCGATGAGTTGAGCGCAAGGGCGCTTCGGGCGTGCCATCGTCTTTTCGAGCAGCCCGAGTACATAAAGGCTGAGGTGATTCTCGTCTTCCTTTCGCTGCCCAATGAGGTAGACACCTCACCGCTGGTGCTTCGCGCATGGCAGGACCGAAAGCGCGTCTTGGCTCCCAAGGTGAGTTGGAACCAGCGGCGCATGCTCCCGATCGAGATACGCTCGTTGACGGATGAGCTTACCGTGTCAACGATGGGCGTGCGCGAGCCGGTCTCCGGGATACCGTTCCCGGTCTCCCTAATCGACCTGGTGATCGTTCCGGGTTTGGGCTTCGACGAGTACGGTAATCGTCTGGGTCGGGGTAGGGGCTTTTACGACCGCTTCCTCGCACATCCGGAGTTCCGGGGGGTGGCGTGCGGGCTGGCGCTGGAGGTGCAGATTGTCCCCATGGTGCCTGTCGGGCCACTCGACCGTCACGTTGACATGATCAGCACGGACGAGAAGCTGCGCCGTTTCAAGAATTGAGCAGTCGCCCAGTGCACGCAAAGTGCCGGTATGCAGCCAAGGTCACCGGCGCGGGGCGTACCCGGGGCAGTCCGCCCCCTACTCAACTGAGCTTTTCAAGTAGCTTCTTCAGGAAACCTTGGGCGAGGGGCGTCGGCACACGCTCGACTTGCGGCGGCATCTCATCGAGGATCAGGCCCTGGACGTAGTCGCGTGCGCCGCTGCCTGCACGCTTTAGTCTGGTGGCTGCTCGATCCGCGACGTCAAGCTTGGAGTCGCGCATAGCCACGATGAACGCTTCCACCTCAGAGGCCACATCGACCGGCTCTCCTGACATTGAAACGCGCCCCATCTGGTCGTATGCCTCGGGTGCGCCAGCCCCTGCGGGACCTGCCGTCTCGTGCCCGATCGCCGCGATGTACTCCGTTGATTCTCGCCGAAGCTCCGACGCCCGCCGCTCCTCATCCTCATCGATCGGCGCGATGCGGATCTCCTCGCTGTCGTCATGAGGCATTGGAATGTAGACGCTCTCCTGGCAGTAGGGGCATTTACCGCGTCTTCCGCCGGCGTCGTCCGGGGCCCGAATCAGCTTCCCACATCTCGTGCAGTGGAGTTCGATGCTCATCAACTTATCCTCGAACTGACGCTCAATCCAGTGCGCTCACGTCAAGGGCCTGCGTCCGTGCCTCGATCTAAACAGCAATCGTATCGGGATCTCACCGAACGGCAAACTCTCACGGAAACGATTCAACAGGAATCTTTGATAACTGATACTTACCAGCGCTGCTGAGTTCACAAACACCACGAGGGTGGGCGGATTAGCTGCCACCTGCGTGACGAAGTACAATTTGGGCGTCTTGCGCCCGCGCCTGCGCACCGGGGCGTACGCAGCAATGGCGTGGTTGAGTACCTGGTTGAGTCTTCCCGTGCTCACTCGGAGGCACGACTGCTTGAACAGTTCCGTAGCTAGATCAATAGTAGGATCGACGTTGCGCCCGTCGATGGCGGAGGTAAAAGCCACCGGTGCGTAATCGACCTCCGGGAGAGTCTTGCTGAGGTATTCGCCGTAATCGTCCGACGACGCTCGGCCCTTGGCCTGGTCCCACTTGT
This sequence comes from Phycisphaerae bacterium, assembly GCA_046757145.1. Classification (GTDB taxonomy): domain Bacteria; phylum Planctomycetota; class Phycisphaerae; order UBA1845; family UBA1845. Next base: position 3,120 of record JBHHXS010000343.1, read on the forward strand.
TGACGACAAGAACGCACGGCTTGTGCTCGACGGCGATGAGCTTGGTAAGCCGCTTGTCCACGTGACCCACCGGGACGGTAGCGTCAATCAGGCACAGCACGACGTCCGCCCGCTTGATCGCCTGCGTAGCTCGAACGTAGGCGTAGTACTCGACATCGTCAGCGATTCTGCTTTTCTTGCGCACGCCGGCGGTGTCGACTGCCACGAGCGTGCGGTTGTCCTTTACAAACCGCACGTCGATGCTGTCTCGTGTGGTGCCCGGCGTTTCGCTGACGATAACGCGCTCCTCCCCCGCCAGCGCATTG
>JBHHXS010000344.1:0-3417 GCA_046757145.1 Phycisphaerae bacterium
GATGGATCAATGCGCACCGTGGTATGCACTCAGGTGTTGGAGCACGTTCCGCGTCCGTGGGATGCGCTGGCCGAGTTCTACCGTACGCTCAAGGAGGACGGGTACCTCATCCTTTCCGTCCCCCACCTCTCCGCGATTCACGAGGCGCCCAACGACTACTATCGCTACACGCGGTACGGCTTGGGGTACCTGCTATCAAGCCGCGGCCTCACGATTGTCGACGCGATAGAGTCCGGAGGCCTGGTGAGTTTCCTGGCCCACAATCTCAGCATGGTCCTGATGTGCATACCCGGCGCGGTGCCGGGTCTGCGGCGGATCGTGTGGGCGGTGAATTATCTGTTGCTGATTCGCCTGCTCGAGCCTGTAGATAAGCTCCTTGGATTCGCAAGGCATTTTCCCTGCAATTACGTTGTTGTTGCTCGCAAGAACGGCGTTGCTCCGCGCGACGGTTCGACCGGTGCGGGTTACCGCGCGACGGACGATCGTCAGGAGGTGTTATGAAGATTCTGCATGTAGTGTCACATCTGCCTCCTGACAAGATCGGAGGGGTCGGGCAAGGCCTGTGGCGTCTTCATCGTCACATGCTCCAGGCGGGGCACGAGTCAACCGTCATAACCGCCGGCACTACTCACGGTGATCCCACCGTTCACCGTATTGCCAAGTCGCCAGCCGGCTTTGTCTTCGCGCTGCGTAAGGAAGCCCGGCGGGCACGCGAATACGACGTTGTGCACTGCCGTCACGGCGATGCTCTCCCTCTGCTCCTGGCGATGAAGATCCACCGCGTACGAACACCGGTCCTGGCCACCCTCCACGTCAGCCACCGCGACATGGGTGAGGCATATCGTCCCTACAAGCTGGACGGGCGCGTGTTTGGCAGAGGGTGGGCGAGCTGGAAATACCGCAACATCATAGCTCGTATCCACCGCTTTTCGGATTATCTCGTACGCTGTGTGGCAGATGAGACCTCGTTCATCTCGCGAGACGGAGCGATTGCCAACCTCGGCCTCAAGAAGGGCTCCACGGCTCCTGTGGTCTACAATGCAGTACCCGACCGTAGCGTCACCCGGGTAGACGTGCTACCGCCACCCACCGAACTGTTGTACGTAGGAACGTTCAGCCATCGCAAGCGCGTGCTCGCCCTACCTTTGATTCTCAGGCACGTGCGCGCATCGGTCCCGTCGGCGCGCCTGCGATTGATCGGTGGTGTGCTGGATGATCATCCGGAGCTGCGCTCGCTATTCAATGCGCTCGGCCTGAAGGATTCCGTCGTTTGCCAGGGCCGGTTGCCCTCCGACGATATAGGCCCCTTCTACCTCGCATCAAAGGTGCTGGTCGTGCCATCAGCTTGTGAAGGGCTTCCCACGGTAATCCTCGAAGCGTACCGGCACGGGCTCCCGTGTGTGGCGTCACGTGTCAGCGGACATCCGGAGGTGGTCGCCGACGGAAGTAGCGGCTTCCTCGTCGACCGAGATGATCCCTCGCAAATGGCGCGCCGATGCGTTCAGATTCTCACGGACCCGGACTTGCAGGCACGTATGGGAGCAGCGGCCCGTGCAATAGTGGATGAGCGTTTCACCCTTGAGAGACAGATGTCTGAATACCTTAAGCTCTACCGGAAGCTGTGCGATCGGCGACACCGCACCAGTTGTCCTTCCGCTATGCTGGCCGGCGCTAATCACTAGCCTGCGGTTCACCGTTTAGCCGAGCTCGCTTATGTGTGGAATCTTCGGACTTGTCAACGTCGACCCGCAACAACCGGTCGATCCACGGCTGCTGCGACGAAGCATCGACGTCATGACCTACCGCGGTCCGGACGACTCGGGCATCTGGGCCAAAGGATCGGCAGGTTTCGGACACAGACGTCTGGCCGTTCTCGATCTCTCGCCGCGCGCTCGCCAGCCGATGGCGAGCTCGGACGGCACATGCGTCATAGTGCACAATGGTGAAATCTACAACTTCAAAACCCTGCGCCGGATGCTCGAAGGAAAGGGGCATCGCTTTCGCTCGGCCTGTGACACGGAGGTAATACTCGCGATGTATCAGGAGTACGGCATCGACATGCTCTCGCACCTTAGGGGCATGTTTGCATTCGGCATATGGGACGCGCCTCGACGTCGCTTATTCCTCGCCCGGGACCGCTTCGGCCAGAAGCCCCTCAAGTACTTCCTAAATGCCGAATTCATTTCATTCGCATCCGAACTCAAGTGCTTCTTCTGCAACTCGGATATTAAGCCGGAGCCGGACGAACAGGCTCTGTACACTTACCTCACCTACCAGTTTGTGCCCTCACCCGATACCGGCTTCAAGAGTATAAGAAAACTGCCGCCGGCACACTACCTGCTCTGGGAGGATGGTAAACATCGCATAGAGCGCTACTGGAAGTCGGACTTCAGAAATAAACGCCAACTCCCCAAGGAGCAGTGGCAAGAGGCACTACTTGCTAAGCTGGACGAATCCATCCGTCTGCGCCTAGCAAGTGATGTTCCCGTAGGGGCTTTCCTAAGTGGAGGCGTGGACAGCAGCGCTATTGTTGCGCGTATGGCAGCAATGGTGGGCGGAGGACTGCGAACCTTCTCTATAGGGTTCGAGGAGGATAGTCACGATGAAACCCCGTATGCAAGGCGAATAGCAAGGCTCTTTAACACCGAGCACACGCAGTTGATTGTACGCTATAACCTGTATGATGTATTTCCCCGCTTGATTTGGCACTACGAGGAGCCGTTCGCTGACAGTTCTGCCCTACCTACGTACCACCTATCGCAAATGACCGCTAGGAATGTGACTGTTGCGTTGTCAGGCGACGGTGGAGACGAGCTATTCGGCGGCTACCACCGCTATAAAGAGCTCGCCCTGGTTGATCGGATGGACTGGATCCCGCTGGGTATCCGGACAGGTATCGTTAAGCCCGCGCTGCGCGGCGGTGCCCGTGTGCTTCACGGGTATCCGCGAAGGGTGCTCGCCCTGCTGTCGGAAATGAGCGATCTGAGCCGTATCGGCCGCTACACACAGATGTTCGCCGGGTTCGAGAGGAGTGAACTTCACAGTGCAACGACTCCGGAGTTCCGGGCGGCGAGTCAGCGCGAGCCTAGCTGCATATTCGAGACACACTATCGCGAAGCGAACGCCGACGACCCGCTCGAACGGATTCTCAGCGTCGACCAAGCGGTCTACCTACCCGACTGTTTGATGCACAAAGTGGATGTTGCTTCTATGGCGCACTCGCTTGAGTGCCGCGCACCATTCCTGGATCACGAACTTGCGGAGTTGACAGCGTCCATGCCGAGTTCGTTGATCTCATGGGCATGAATCACCGTCATGCCGCTGTCGTAGGAGAACTCCCAGACATATTCCGCCGGCCCGCGAATACCGATCTGAATCGTGCGCCTGGGATCGAGCACACCTTCGAGCACCGCATGA
>JBHHXS010000345.1:0-3402 GCA_046757145.1 Phycisphaerae bacterium
TGTGCCCGCACCATTTCGCATTGAGACTACGGTGGTGGTATTCGACTCCGCATCCTCATGGTTGCGGTTGGACGCCGCACTTGTGATCACAGAAGAGTGGGCGGAGTATGCCGGCGCGAAGCGAGCGGGCGGAGCAGTGATCGGAAGGTTGGTGGCCGAAGCGCAGCTGACGATCGCGGACACCGGCGACGACGGCGGCGACGGACAGCCCGTGTATGTTGAACATGCGGCAGGCGTCCGCGGCGTGACTCCAACCAGCGGCCCCGATCTGCTGGTGGGTGACTTGCAGACGGTGAAACGATGGTCGCCCAGCAAGGGAGATATCACGGCGTACTCTTTCGGCACGGCCGTGTGCAACATAGGAGATGAATGGTCGAATTGGGCGGGGAACAGTATGGATCACCCGGTGGTGGCACAGAACATCTACCGCCTCAAGGAAGGGCGCTTCGAGCAGATCGGGATGAGTTGGGCCCGCCACGGCGTATTCCCGGGCAGCGGAACGCTCTGCAGCGGGTCAGGGGGATGCACGATTGATCTTTCCGGCCGGCATCTTGGCGTCGGTTGTTCCGACATTCATTCCAGCGACCTCAACGGCGCACAGAGCGCACTTGGTCCACGAAGTCAAGTAAACGCTGCGACCGGCGTGATAGAGTGGCCGTTCAGCGCCACGGACGCTCAACTGGCGATAGATCGGCGCGTACAGGTGCACCAAGCGGACCTCGATCCTGCGATCAACAGCGGCGCCGCCTACTTCATCGAGGGTCAGCTCGTCGCCGCTGACGACTCCGCAGCCGGAACCGAGCTGAACAACGCATCTTATCGCACGGTGGAAGTCACGGAATCCGCACCGAGTGTTTATCGAATAAACCCGACGGGCAGGACTCAACGCGGCAAGCCTGCGATCATGGCCTGGGAGAGCATCGATCCCGAAGTGACCGTTCAGAGCGTTGACGTTCCCGGCGATGGCCGTTTCATACTTGCTTCGAAGGTGACGGCATTGGGTGACAGTACATGGCACTACGAATATGCACTAGCCAACTTCAGTTCCGATCAATCCGGGCAGCGCTTCAGCGTACCCGTGGCTTACGGAGTGGGGATCAGCAACGTAGGCTTCCACGACGTGGACGAGCACAGCGGTTCCATGCACGGCACGACGGACTGGAGCGCGCGCGTGGAGAACGGATCAGTACTGTGGGCAACCGAGGCATACGACGCCGACAATCCATATGCCAATGCACTCGGTTGGGGCACGTTGTACAATTTCCGTTTCGACGCAGAAAGCTGTCCGACGCAAGGTGAAGTCGAGCTCGGCCTGTACAAGCCCGGCACCGTGAGCTCCGTTCGCATTCCTACCAGCGTTCCCAGTCCGCCCATCAGAGTGACACAGACCAATCCTCCCAGCGGTGCCGTGGACGCACGTCAGCCGTTTGACATCGACAGCTCCAGTCGCGCGGGATGGCAGACGATCGACTTTTCGTTCAGTACCTGCGCCGCTGCAATCACCAAGAATCACTTCACCGTTGCCCAACAGGGCCCGGGCTTAGCACCATTCGTCGAGCGCGTCGACCATGTCGACGATGCGACGCTAACCGTGGTGCTGAGTGATCCGATCTCTGTAGGGACATGGACCACTGTCGCACATACGCCCAGCGGAGACGGCGTCACGATCGCTCATCTACCGGCTGACGTGGACGGCGACGGCACCAGCTCAACGCGCGACCTTATCACCCTGATCGACGTCGTCAGCAACCAGGACTATTCCCTTCCCCTGTTCTCGACCGACATCGACCGCTCGCGGCAGGTGGATCTTGGTGACATCATTCGCCTGATCGACCTGCTGACCGGTGCCGGTGCCTACGACCCATACATGTCCGCTACGCTGCAGTGAATGACCGAGCTTCGGGCCACGCGGGCGCTTTGCCTGGACCACCGTCGGAGCGCCAGGCTCCCAGGGCAGGCGCCGGCCCCACGCCGCTGAGCTGTACGGTCACCGTTGCAGATGGGGGCATCAATGCAACGGCCCATCCCGCGAGACACGCCTAGTAGAACAGCGTAATGATCAAATTAGGCTCGGAGTGCTTACCTTCGAATACTCCGATCGACGAGTTCGCGAACTTGATGGTGATATCGGGGTTACTGTCGAGCCAGTCGTTTATTTGACTGTTGAAGTATCCGACGGCGCCCTCGGTTATCTTGCAGTGAAAGGTCCGACAACGGGTGGCATTAGCACCCTTGGGATCCAGCGGTCGCGTGAAACGGGATTCATCCCAACCGGTGCCTTCCCCCAGCACGCTTGAGGTGAGCGTATGCACCCGGCTCTCCGACATGTCGATCGAGGTCTCGCTGTTGTCTACGTCATCGAATTCGATTGGCGCGAACGCGTCTCCTCCACTTTCCGGCGACTGCTCGGCCTCTACTACACAGTGAGGGCAGAGCAGGCTCCGCCCCTCATAACGGGCCAGACCCTGGTCGATATGCTCTTTGTACACGCTTGCGCCGCACTTGCTGCACGCTAGTACTTCATCGTCTTTCATCTCACAGGCTCCTGCGCATCACTCAAAAAACCGTTTGGCCATTGTACAGCAGCACTAGGATGAGTCAAGGAAGCGATCGTTGCAGCTCGCGGATGATCGCGACTGACGACGATGCGCCCAGCCGATCGGCACCCGCTTCGAACATGGCCAGCGCGCGTGGGGCGTCACGGATGCCCCCGGCTGCCTTAACGCCGAGCGGGGCGGCGTGACGGCTGAGCAGGCGAACCCGGGCGATCGTTGCTCCACCGGCAGGGTGAAAACCGGTCGAAGTCTTCACGAAATCTGCTCCGGCATCCACACAGCAGCGGCATCCCAGTACGACCTGTTCATCCGTGAGGGCCGCCGTTTCGAGAATCACCTTCAGTATTGCGCTCGAGTATGTTCCGTGCACTGCGCGCGCCACGGCCTCAATATCGTGCCGAACGGCCGTGCACTCGCCGTCGACCAAAGCCCCGATATTCGCGACCATATCTATTTCGACAGCACCATCGTCGAGGGCCCGCCGCGCCGCGTCGGCTTTGGTCGGCATCTTGCAGGCACCTAGAGGAAACCCGGCTACACTGCACACGGCCGGCACGCGCCCATCGACTATGTTGGTTCTGTGCGCCGACAGAGTTCTCGCCGCCCGGGACACATAGACCGGATTGACACACACCGTCTTGAAGCCGTAAACGCACGCCTCTTCGCAAAGTATGTCAATCTCCCTTGCCGTCGCTTCCGGTTTGAGCAACGTATGGTCTATCCTATGTGCCACGTCGCCTATGGTCATTGAGCGGCCGCTTTATCGAGCGGAACGTAGTGCCATACCAACCTTGCCACACCGTCGTTTCCGGTCAGGTACGTTGCGCGGACCGTTTCGGATACGCCA
>JBHHXS010000346.1:0-3399 GCA_046757145.1 Phycisphaerae bacterium
ACGTCTTCCCCGGCAGCGGGATCCCCCGTCGGGCCGGTGCTCGGCGAACCACCACCCAAGAACTGCGCGATTGCACTCACCTCCTCGTCTGTCAACGAGATGGCGTTATGGTTCGGCAATGCCAAACCTGCGGCAAGTTCTGCGGCGGACTTTCCGGTGATATCGGGGGCGAAGCCGCTGGCGCCGTCGTCCCCGTGGCAGGCGGCACAGTTGACGCTGAACAGAGCCGCGCCATCCACAGCCGTGCCGTCCCCACCTGTGTGCTCATCCGTACCGTCGTCCTCGCCGTCGTCTTCGGCGTCGTCCCCGGTGTCGTCCTCAGCGTCGCTGGCTTCCTGATCCTCACGCGCATCCGCTAGATTGTTTGCAGCGTCGGTTAAGAGTAGATCAAGGTATGTTCGCCCGGTGGCTGCTAGAGTCTGGTAAAGCACATTATCCAGGTTCGTACCACAGCCCACGATCATACAGAGCATTAATAAACAGGGTCCCGGAAGCAGAGCCTTCAGTCTGCGCCCCAGGCGCCGGGCGGGCTCGTGGTCTGGCGAAAGGTGACGGACTAGGGGCATTGCGATCCTCCGAACAATAAGATCGATTCTCCGCAGCGCCGACTCGTCTTCCCTGAACGGGATGACACGATTGCAGCGGCACGCGCCGTCCGGGCGGCCGAACCGGTGCCCGACCGCATGACGCCCGCACCCGCGCCGCATCTCGGCGCGCCACGAAGCGACTTGCCACAACACACACGGGCTCTTTGAAGTCGCGCCGACAACCGGCAATCGCACGCGTGCGTAGAACTCATTCTCGTTGAACACCTATCCTCCCCGCTTGTCTCTAAGTAGACTCTCGCCCCCGAAATGCGGATCGTGACAGGCGGTGCAATTCTCGACATCCGCGCGCGAGTGTGCCTCCTCGCTGAGATCTTCAGGCTCGTCGTGGCAATCGACACACGTGTCCATCGTCGCTTGCCTCAGCAAGCGCGGGAACCGGCTGCGATGCGGGTCGTGGCAGGCGATGCATTCTCCCCCCACGACGGGCTGGTGTCGCGCTTCCGGTCCGAAGTAACGGCTATGGCACTCACGGCACGCGGTTAGAAAGTCCCTGCGCACCTGCATCTGCAAGGCTGAATCGTGGCAGTGACTGCAGGTACGCTGGGCGTAGGGTGGATGAATCGACTTATACACGCGCTCAGGAAGCTCCAGAGAGGGAGGCTCCTGAGGCGGGCGTACGGCGCCTGCTACAGGCGTGGGGGCACCCGTTTCGCTCGGAACATCGAAGAAGAAAGCCTTCAGCCGGTCGCGAGTAGCCAACGAGCAGCTCACCGAGACGGGCAAGAAAAACGCAAATGCTATGGCCAGCCTGCGCATCGGAAGCTCTTCAGGTCGATAGGTCGATCCACTGCCGCAAGCTTACAACGCGACACGTGCCGCACGCAACATAGCGCGAAGTGGAGGGACGATCCTGTTGTAACCACACACGCCGTGCTTGCCGATCCGCAGGACAAGCATTCCATACGTCACCCGTCGCCGCCTGCCTCGCTCGGCACTCAGCCCTTCGGCACCGGGTATAGCCCGGCACGGGACGCTCCTTTTGGATATTATCGGCATGTTCTCCGCGCAAGGACTCGTTTTTCTTCCGCCATCTGACCGATGATCGGTTAGATCGCACGGCGACGCCGCGGCGCGCGACCGGTATGGACAGTCGATCCGAGGCGTCGGCCTACCCGGGGCCGACGAGCTCAGGCGGCGGCAAAGGCGGGAGATGTTTGACTCGGTGAGCACCTTGCGCTTGTCAGTTGTCACGTGCACTGCGTCAGCGGCTCTCGTTGGGTGGACCATGCCTCGCACGGCATGGGCGGAGACCCCCGATCCCGCTACGCCTCCGCAGCGCGGGTACCTCACGTTGGACAGCCTCGACGCTTACCTTGAATTCCAGGGCGAGTATACGCGCACGCGCGTCAGCGCACCCACCCGCTTCCCATTCAGAAAAAGCAACAACCAGAGAAACAAAGAGCGCCAGTTCGAGGAGCGCATCGGGCTCAAACTCGGAGGAACGCTGATAGATCCGAGCTTCATCACCTTCGGCGCGGATTTCGGATTTGCGTTGACGCAAGACGAAAGCAAAGAAGATCTTGGAGGATTCGACAGGTCGGACACAGACCACGGCTACCTGCTGCGTTACGACGCCCGCATCGACATCTTTCGCGGCCGGCGCTTCTCCGGCTCAGCCCACGCCCTTAGACAGGACGATCGAATCAACCGCCGCTTCCAATCCACACTCGACCAACGCCGCACCGGTTTTGGAACGAGCTGGGTCTATGCCCACGACAAAGTGCCTATGGAGCTGACCTATGACTACCTCGAGACGGACCGTACGGGCAACTTGGACCGGCGCGACGACGAGCACTTCGCGGAGAGCACGCTTCATTACGCCCTGGACTGGCTCATTACCGATCACCACAAACTCAGTCTGTCCTACGAACACGCTGAGACCAAGCAAGAATACCAGGGGATGCATCAGCCGTTCGAGACTGTGCGAGACCTCCTGACCGTCGAGGATGAGTTGGAGTTCGGCGCCGAGCATCAGCATTCTCTACGCACATTGCTGCACTGGCAGGAGGAGAGCGGCGACTTTGCACGGGATCTGTTCGAGATCGGCCACCAACTCACGCTAAAGCACAGCGAGAACCTGCGGACCATGTACAAATACCAGTTCAACCGCGAGCGCTACGAGGGACTGGACATCGAGACTCAACGGGTCGACCTGCAGCTCGCCCACACACTCTACACGAATCTCGCCACGACTCTTGACGTCTTCGTGCTATACGAGGACATAGAAGACGACGTGAACACAATTCAATACGGCGTGTCGGCGGATTGGCAGTACAACCGCAAGAACCGCTTCGGCCATCTATATGCCAACCTGGCGATAGCGTACGACACGGAGGAGGTAAACGGGGACGACGGGCTGAGGGTGGTACTCGACGAGGCACACACCTTCCGCGACCCGCGCGTTGCGATTCTGTGGAATCGCAACGTGGTGCAGAGCTCCATCGTGGTGACGGATACCACGAACCGCAGAATATTCCAACCCGGCGCCGACTACGTCATCTTTAAGCAGAACCACGTTATCACCATCGCACGCGTGCGCAACGGCCGGATCGCCGACGGGGACACCGTACTCGTCGACTATCAGTTCCGCACCCCCGCCGACGGCCGGTTGGACACGCTACGCGTAGACTTCAGCCTCGAGCAGCGGTTCACCAACGGCCTCACACCGTACTACCGCTGGTCCTATCGTAATCAGGAAGATGACGTATCCTTTGGATTCGCACGCCGGGCGGACCGCACCGACCACCACCGGATCGGGGCCCGCTACGACGCACGGCGCTTCTCTTTAGGG
>JBHHXS010000347.1:0-3388 GCA_046757145.1 Phycisphaerae bacterium
CAGAAGCGTCCGTTTGCGCCTCTCTCCGCTTGCCCGGTACCGTATTATCAGGTCGATCGGAGCGGTGACGGCCAGCAGCGTGTCCGCAGTGGAACCGTCATAAGAAAACAGGAACCCCGATAGGCGGTGAACACCTCGACCAAACGTCCCCAGTTCTCCCTCAGCCGTATCGCCGCCCATAAAGGCAATCGGCTCTATGCCGGGCTTGTAGACAACGCTGTGCACCCCCTCGACGCTCGTCTCGGTGTAAGGGGCGGAACGGAGTTTCGTCGACGCACCGCGCACGGCAAGAAGCCAGATCATGGATCGAACCCCTACGAGGCGGGAACCCGGTTCTGCCCCCGCTCGACTTTGACGACAAAGCTCTGTGTTGCGCTGGCAGCCACAACACGTGACCCAGCCGTGACACTTGGATACTCAAATGTCCACGCGCGATCGTCAAACCCTTCCGCACCATCCACAACGCCGCTGTCAACAATGCTGTCAAGGTAATCGTCGAGCGCGCCGATCTTGTCGAGTATCGAAGCGTGGGGATCCGACGTAGAAACGTCCGTCACGATACGCATTCCCATCGTCACCTCGAGCAGTTTGTCGTTGGCGGTCGCACCGATCAGCCTGGTGCGAGTCAACATCAATACGAGAAACGGGCGTGGGTATCCTCCGAAATCAGCGGTGCCGACTTCCACCCGCCGAAACGGCTTTGTTTCGGTGGGGGGGTCGGCCACGAGGTTGCCCGCAAGCTTCGTGGTAAGCTCCTCAATTGCCACCCTCAGTGTCGTGCGGTCGGGGGTTGCGGGCATGGCCATCCACTCCGTCGTCTGAACATCACACGTAAGTCAATGGGCTGACAGCTCGTCGTGGGACAACGTACGAGTTTCTCCGATCGCGGCGGCGGCGGGTCCGAGGGCCGGGTTCGTCGCCACAGCCGACGTGGACGGCAACTCGTTGCGACCATCAGCCACGCGCTCCAGCCAGTCAATAGCCAGCGTGTGCCTGCGGAGCGTCTCGCTGGGGACGGGGGGCCGGCGCAAGCGCAGTCGGTATTCTGCAATGTCCAGGGTAATAGACGCCAACAGGCCGGCGACTTCTGGATGAAGCGAAAGGTCGACCGGAACCTGATACCTGCGGGCGAGGTAGCTGTCCACCTCGCCTTGGGCGCCCACGCGCGCCTCATCGACGACGCCCACATCAGCCACCCCGTCCCCATCATCATCGGTCAACTGCACATACGCAACACTTCCCAAACGCTCCTCAATGTCGGCATTTGTGACGTAGGCCATAACGTCCTAGCTCCTGCTAGACCTACGGCGAGGCGCGTGCGCCGCGGTCCATCCTGAGTGACTACACCGGGGCACTGAAGTCCATGCGTACCGCGTACTGCCAGTAGCCGTAGGTCAGCCGATACCGCGCCCGAACGCCAAAGAGATACTTCTCACGCCGGAACCCGTCATCGCTGTCTTCAGTAAGAGCGGTGAACTCAACGGGCTCGCGGTCTTGGAAGATGAAGGGCCGAACCACGCCGTCGGTCTTCAGCAGGTACCACTTGCTCTGATCGGTAAGCCAGGGGAAGGCGATGACTCGGGCGGCGCCGGCGAGCACGTTCGACGTGTCGCTGATGATGGTCGCGTTGAGCGCTTCCAGGGCGCTAAGGTACAGCGTCGTCGGTACGACGCAGACAAGACCGCTCGCGGATATGGACATCGGATCGCCTTGATCGTCCCTGAACCCCAACATCGCCGCGATGGCGGCCTTGAATGCCCCCTTGAACTCTGCGGTAGTAGCGTTGTCAGGATCCGTGGCCGTGTACGAAAGGTTGTTGTCCTGCGTCCCGGAGCTGCCGGAGACATGACTGTTGTTGAAGAAGCTGACACCGTCGTAGCTGTCGAACCCCGACGTCTCTCCGTTTATCAGCAACTGCCCTACAAGATAATCTTTGTGCGTAGCCGCACGTTCGGCCAGCTCTCCCACTCTGATTCTTATCTGACCCGTTTGATCGTCTGAGATCTCGTCCCGATCAACCTCGATGGTCGATTCGTATTTCAGGTTCTCGATCGAATAGGACTCGGTGCGCAGTCCCTTAGCCACGCGACCCGTGCCCCACTCGCGCATGCGCGGCACCGAGCCGAGCCACTTGTAGTTCTCAATGTCAGAGTTCGACTGGACGCGCGTGCTGAGATCCTGAAAGTGCGTGGTAGCCGCTTCAAAGCGATTGAAGAACTCGCTGCGCAGCCCCTTGGTAAGCAATGACGTATTGATAACAGCCACCTGGGCTCTCCTTTCTCAAGTGTTGGCACAAGCGATGACGGGTGTCATCAACGTGAAACCGATCCCTTATCCTCTACACATAGTCGACGACAACGAGAAACGGCCCCGGGTCCGCTGTGGCGCCGTTGGTGACGGATAACGTCAGCACGTCGCCAGCCCCAACGTGAACGTTGCTCACGCCGCCCATATCCTGCGAGGTGTTGGCCGCGGGAAACGTCGTCGTTGCATCGTACGTCTTGCTGACTACGGTTCCGGCACCGGTGGCCAATGCGACGACGCACGTGTTGCTGTTGTCAATCCCGCTCGCAGCAGTCGCCTGGTTGACGACCCGCGCCGCGACAATCCAACCGTCGGTATCGAAGCCGTGTATCGCCCATGCCGGGATGTCCACACCGGCGCCAAGATCCTCGACCGCGTGCGTAATAGTCTTAAGCTGCCGCCCACCGGGATCGAGACGCAGGATGATCTCGCCTGCCGTCACGACGTCCTGGACTCTTCCCACGTATGAGTTGGAGGCACCGGTGAAGGTAAGGGTGTCGTCGGCTGAGGCAAACACGGGCCTGCCCATGCTTGCAACGCTCGCCCCGGCGAGCGCCATGCCAAAATCACCCAGCGTATACACGCGAACGGACACCGCCCCGTCGGCTCCGCCGGTGTTGTCCATCTCTTCATAGGCGATTCCGACGAACGGATCGCCGGCCGTCAGCGCTTGGGCATAGCCGCCCGACGATAAGCCGACCAATGCACCCTTGTAGATGTGGGCGGAGGCTGCTACCTGAAAACTGCGCAACTCCTGGTCTATGTAGTGGTCCACATCGCGATTTGCCGTCAATGCCATGTCGATGTCATCCTTTTCGTTGAGTCAATAGTGCGAAGTTGATCCGTATCAATCGTTCTACGTGTGCCTGGGCACAACCGTCAGCAGTGCGCGTGGCGAAGGGCATCGGCGACGTACGCCTCCTCGCTGGTCAGCGCCTGCAGGGTGCGATCGGCCCGATACTCCGCTCGAGCACGGGAGGCAGACGCTCGGCGACTTTCCCCCTCGCTCCATTCCCCCGGTGGGTTCAATCTACCCGGCAGCACAATCACCGGGGCCGTACGAAGCCATTCATCAAAAAGTCCT
>JBHHXS010000348.1:0-3365 GCA_046757145.1 Phycisphaerae bacterium
ACAGCTCGGGTGACGCGACGTTGACCAACTGCACGTTCAGTGGGAACCATGCTACCTTCTGGAGCGGCGGCTTCTTCGAATTCTCCTGGTCTCCCAGGACGGTGTCGGTGAGCAACAGCATATTCTGGGGCAATACCGACTCTTACGGCGCCTCGTCAATCGAGAGCGAGCAGCTGGAGCTCTTTTGGGGCCGCGTCGACTACTCCTGCGTCGAGGGTTTGACGGGACGGTACGGCGGCAGCGGCAATACAGGTGCCGATCCACTCTTCGCCAACGTGGCCAACGGCGATTACCACCTGACGGCGGGCTCCGCGGCCATCGACGCTGGGGATAACGCAGCGGGGTCGACTGGCGTGCTGACCGACCTGGATGGGAACCCTCGGTACGCGGACGATCCGGCGACGGTGGATACGGGCAACGGCGTAGCACCGGTTGTGGACATGGGCGTCTACGAGGTTGCCGGTGTGAGTGATCCCTGCTTAGCCCCCCCGCCTCTTGCCGCGACGCCGAATCCGGTCGACGGCGATATTGAGGTCGTGCTTTCTCCGGCCCTCAAGTGGGACGGCGGACCACCGCGCGCTCCCGGATGTCCAACTGTATATGACGTCTACTTCGGCACGAGCAACCCTCCGCTGTCGTCTATCGCAATGAACCTCACCGCACCGACTTTCAACGCAGGTCCACTTGTTGAGGCTACCACCTACTACTGGCGGGTCGTCACGCGCGACTGCTGTACCGAGGTAGTTGGCGACGTCTGGAGCTTTACCACGGCCGGCATGCCGCTGATTTCGGCGAATCCGGCAAGCCTGGAGTTCGACCTCCTGCCGGGGCAAACCGCGGTCGCCCAGATAACGCTAACCAACAGTGGAAGCGCGCCGACGTCATGGGAAGCGACCGAACAGGCTAGCCAACCCGCCGGTCAGACCGTGGGCGCTCAGCCGGGTGCATCAAACCCAGCGGCGGAGGGAAAGCCGAATCGTCAGCCAAGGCCCCCCGTTGATTGGAGCGTCGCGCATGATCCCGACACTTTGATTGTCGGTTTCAGGCCGGTGCCCGGTTCACATGGGAAACGCTCGCGCACCATGCGGGGGGGGGAGCGCAAGGTCTCACAGAAACCGCTCACGATGGCTCAGCGAGTGAGCATCCATAGCGCGCGCGGCACGACGAAACTCTACTCGTGCAAAACGATTCCGGTCGACGTTGTACGAGTTACCGCCAGAGCCGATCTACAGGCGATCGCCGCACAGTACGCGGCTGTACCGGAAGTGGCCTACGTAGAACCGAACTACATTTATGAAACCCATGCGGTCCCCAACGATTTACGTTTCGGTGAGCTTTGGGGGATGCACAATCTGGGGCAAACCGGAGGAACACTCGATGCCGATATCGATGCTCCGGAAGCGTGGGATATCACGACCGGCAGTCGAAACATCATCGTGGGTGTGATCGATACAGGCGTGGACTACACGCATCCCGAACTGGCCGCCAACATGTGGACCAACGACGCTGAACTGTACGGCGTCACCGGCGTGGACGATGACGGTAACGGCATCGTCGACGACATCCACGGGGCGCGCTGGGTCAGCGGTAACGGCACGCCTACGAGCGGTGATCCGTTAGACGATCACGGGCATGGTACCCACGTTTCAGGGACTATCGGAGCACGCGGGGACAATAATCAGGGAGTAGCCGGCGTCAACTGGAACATCCGGATCATGGGCCTCAAATTCCTGAAACCCGACGGTCGTGGCGGGGCGTCCGGCACTACCGCCGATGTCATCTCAGCCATTGAATATGCCGTGGCAGAAGGGGCCCATCTCACCAGCAACTCTTGGGGCGGTGGGCCGTATAGCCAAGGGCTCAAGGACGCCATCGACGCTGCAGGTGCCGCGGGACAGCTCTTCGTCGCAGCCGCGGGCAACAGCAACAGTAACAATGACATTTACCCGGCATATCCGGCGAGTTACGACTCGCCGACGATTCTGTCCGTCGCAGCCACCGATCGCAACGATCTGCGCGCCTACTTCCCGGGTTGGTGGGGCAGCAACTGGGGGGCGACGACGGTCGACCTGGCGGCACCGGGAGTGGACATCCTGAGTACACTTCCAGGAAGCGCGTATGCCTCCTGGAGCGGCACGTCGATGGCGTGTCCGCACGTTAGCGGCGTCGCGGCGTTGCTCCTAGGTTATTACCCGAGCATTCGGGCGCTTGATCTCAAGCAGATCATCATGGACAGCGCGGACCCCATCGCGTCGATGGCGGGGATGACCGTGACCGGCGGGCGACTGAACGCCTTCAAGGCGTTAGCCCTTGCGGATCCGGCGACATGGATGACGTTCTCGCCGACAGCGGGCGTGCTCTGGCCCGGTGAATCAGCCATTATCAACGTTGCGATCGACGCGTCGCGCCAGACCGCGGGCTTCGTTGACGCCGCGCTGATTCGCGTTGTCAGTGGAGACGCAACCGGCCCACTGGACATTCCTGTCAGCCTCAGCGTCGTGCCCTGCTCGGTTGACGCCGATTGCAGCGACGGGGTCTTCTGCAACGGAGCCGAAACCTGCGGCGCAAACGGTGCATGCCTGCCGGCAGTGCCCCTCGATTGCGACGATGGCATTACTTGCACGGTAGACGCGTGCAACGAGGCTGCCGGCTCGTGCGATCACGTACCGAGCGATGCTGCTTGTGATAACGGCCTGCCATGCGATGGCGTCGAGACCTGCGATACGGCACTTGATTGCCAGCCGGGAACACCACCGGTTTGTGACGATGGAATACCCTGCACGATGGACTACTGCGACAACACCGTGGCGGGCGGGTGCCGATTCGATCCTGATGACACGCTGTGCGACAACGGTTTGCCTTGTGATGGCACCGAGTTCTGCAGTACGACGCTCGGTTGTCAGGCTGGCACACCGCCGGTCTGCGACGATGGAATCCTCTGCACGACGGATTCGTGCAACAACCTCGTTGTGGGTGGGTGTGAGTTCATCCCGGACAATGTGCGGTGCGACAACGGCGTGTTCTGCGACGGTATGGAAATATGTGCCCCCGGCGTCGGCTGCATACCCGGCGTTGACCCCTGCCCCGGCCGGTTCTGCGACGAGGCCGGCAGCGTATGCGTGGATCAGTGCCAGGACGATACCGATTGCGACGACGGCGTCTTCTGCAATGGGGTGGAGGTTTGCGACGCGCAAGGTGCATGTCTTCCGGGCACACCTGTGGATTGCGACGACGGCATCGCGTGCACGGTGGACGCGTGCAACGAGGCCACTGCCTCATGCGATCATGTGCCGAGTGACGCAATCTGTGACAACGGACTGTTCTGTGATGGAATAGAGACCTGCGATCCTGTGCTCGACTGCCGG
>JBHHXS010000349.1:0-3358 GCA_046757145.1 Phycisphaerae bacterium
AAGGGCTACGCTTCACACTGCACCTCCTCCGTACGATTCGGCTCGACCTCGGGAAACCTACATCGCTCCGAGAGCTTTCGGCCTTGGGCTTTGGCTGGTGGCTCGTTACCGGGATACTCGTACAGGCACTGGTTCTTGTCGTTGTAGGCATGGGCGCGCAGGAGACCGTGATTGCGCCATGTCTTGACCGTGCTGGCTGTAACACCAAGTAGGTTGGCCATCTCGGCGACGGTAAGCATGCCCGCGTCACGCAATCGGTCATACCTTTTCTTTATATGGTAGTCACGACGCAGGCGTTTAACGATGCCAGCATGGAATCGTTTGCCTTCTCCGGAGACATATCCCTTGTCGCTGAGGATCTTCGCAATCTTGGCCTCGGTATACTCGTCAAGCAAAGCATCGATCTCGGCCACGACGTCCGCCGATGTCTGCCTCAGCTGCCACGCTGGTTGTGCCGGCGGCAGTGTGAGGGTTTGGGTCGCGCCGCCGCGGAAGCGGAGACCAACGGTGATCTCGTCGCCCTTGGTCAGCGTTGCGTCTTCGACAAGTAGCCGCACCATGCGCTTGCGCTCGCGTTGAGGCGTTTTGGGATCGTTCCACAATCGAGGGAAGTCGGATGCGAGTGCGAGGATCTGTTTTCGTTGCTTGTCGTCGAGTTGCTGGTGATCTTGCTTGCGACACTGTTCGAGTTCCTCTTGTGCGTCGTGCAGCCCACGCAGTTTCTCGTTCCATTCGGCCTCGAGGACATCGGCGACGAGGCGGTTGCCCGGATCGACCTCCATGAAGCGACGTCGAGCCAAGTCAGCCTCATGTCGAGCTCGCTCCACACGCTGGCAGCGCAGGACGTCGGCCTCATGAATCCGCGCATCGAGTTCGGCCTGGACCCTCAGCGCGACTTCCAGGGTAACGGGTGTGACCGTCTCCACGAGTAGCGCACCGATGGCCCTATCAATGCCCACACCGGGGATTGTCTGACACTTGGGCGTCGCCGTATTGATGCTCTCGCGCTGGCAAACGTACTCTGGACACTGAGTCCCGTTGCGCGTGTGATAGCGGACAGTCATGGGTTGGCCACACACGCCGCAAACTACCAGGCCCTGCAGCAACGCCGGCCCTTCGCGAGGTGGGCTCTTGCGCCGCTCGCAGCCATGGGCTTGGGCGTTATCTCGCAACTGTTTCAGGTTGGCTTCGAACTGATCCCAGGTGATGTAACCGGGATGCGCGTCAGGCAATAGCACGGTCCACTCCGCGCGTGGAAGCGTTTCGATCTCAGTGGTGCCGCCAACACGCTTGTGCGTTCGCGTGCGACCGAAGCAGAACGCACCAGCGTATCGAGGGTTGTGTAGCACGCCGAGAACGCGCCAGTGCCGCAATGACTCCCACAACAGCTGTCCCTTGTGGGGCCCATAGCGCGGCCGTCGCGGAAACCGTAGTCCTTGCTCGCGAAAGTGCCGGACCGTCGCCGAGGCAGAGCCGGTTCGTTCAAAGGTTTCAAACAGAAGTGCGATGCTCTTTCGTACCTGGGTATCAGGGTCCAGCACAACGGAGCCGTTCGGGTCGTACACCAAGCCGACCGGCAGAGGTATCTTGAGCGCACCCCGGCGCGCTTGGTTCAAAATGCCTCCGCGCAAGCGTGCCCGCAGTACGTGCAGCTCTGCCTCACTCATCGTGCCCTTTAGCCCGAGCAGTAGGCGGTCGTTGAAGTCACTGGGGCTGTAGACCCCATCCTCGTCTAGGATCAGCGTATCGGTCAGCGCGCAGATCTCGAGCAGGCGGTGCCAGTCGGTCGAATTACGAGCCAGCCGCGAAACTTCCAGCCCGAGCACGATCCCGGCTCGCCCCATACTGACCTCGCCCACGAGCTTCTGAAAGCCCTCACGGTCAATGCTCGAAGCTGCGGATTGTCCCAGGTCGGAGTCGATCACGATCACTCGTTCGATGGGCCAGCCCATTGCTACCGCGCGCTCCCGCAACGCGTACTGACGCTTCGTGCTCTCGGTGTTTTCGAACACTTGGCGCACGGTCGACTGGCGAACGTAGAGGTAGGCATCACGTTTCAGGTGACTCGCGCTCACTTTCTGGTGAGGACTTTCGCTCATGCATGCATCTCCTGCATATGGCCAAGAGCCATGGCAGCCAGCACGTTGATCACGTCCGTGCTGGCGTCCTCGGACAGGGGAAATGGCGTTGATATCTCGGCCGACGGTGCTGGCGTGGGCGCGGGCAACTTCGACCACTGCTCTACCCAAGCGGCAAGTCCCTGCTCGAGCAGAACGGCCAAGCCGAGTCGACCTACCAGGATCTTTCGCTCGACCACATGTCGCCGAAGCTCCTCGTAGCGGGCAACGTGCTCCGGATCGTTTTGCTGTGGTGCCTTGCTCATGACCGGCGTTTTTTTTCCTGTCGAGTCAGGGCACGCTCGATGCTGCGCGGATGGACCAGGACGCCAAAGCGCTCCTCTACCAGCTTGGCCAAGGCGGTTGCCTTTGCCTCTGGCTCCTTGTCGAGCATCTCGCGCAGAGCCTCGATGACCTCCTCGGAAAGCTTGTGGGCGCGGCGCGGCCCGGGTTTCTTGGGAAGCAACGCGGGCAAGCCGCCTTTTTCGTAAACCGCCTTGGCTTGGTAGAAGGATGGGCGCGACAACCCGAAGTTCGCCGCGGTCTGGCTGACCATGTGTCCGTCGACCCGGACACGGCGCAGCATCTCGTACTTGACCTGCAGCAGGTCGCGCGGATCGAAGAATTCGCTCCTCGTAAACAACTCGTCCGAGACCTTCTCCGGGTGGGGATGAAGACACCCTCGCTGACCAAGGGCATCGGCTTTCGGATCGGGTTTGCGTCGCGCCATGGGCAGCACCTCCGAATGTAATGATGATTATGCCAACAACCAACTCATCGTCAAGAAGAATTTGCCACGAATGCAACATTATTACCCTAGAACTCCGCCATAAGGCCCTCACGCCACGCCGTCCACCAAACCCTACTGGGCATAATCATCTTTACACTTACGGCGTAATCTCCTTTACGCTCGGCGGTGTCCGTGCTTCTATCCCGCCTGCCCGTCATTGTGGCACTCCTCGCATCAGCTTCGTGAGCTCGAGCAGATCGACCAATCGGAACAACGACCGGCCCGCAGAGATTACGACGAACGGATCCTCAGCAACCGCGCTCGTCCAGCGCGCCGGAATCGACCGCAGCTCTTCGTCTTCACCCAGGTAAAAGATCCGATCCGCCCCCCAACACTGGCGATAGTGAACCAGCGTGAACTCATGTCCGAACAGTGGATGAAAAGGATGGGTTATTTGGAAACGTCGTTGCTCACGGTCCGAATCCGGTGCATTCGACAACTGGGTCCAACG
>JBHHXS010000350.1:0-3325 GCA_046757145.1 Phycisphaerae bacterium
ATATCACGGTCGACGCCGCTGTTGAGCAGCGCGTCGTATACTCTGGTCCACTGTCGCTCCACCCAAGCACGTTCCGGGTTCTTAGCTTTGTTGACGAACATGAAGGCGTCGTTGGGGATGTATCGTCCCAGAGTGAACTGGGGGGGCAAAGGCTCGCCTGTGGCCAGCGAGCACACTGTGGCGAGCACGGTTGCCTGTACCAAACGAACGTCAAGCCGCATAGAGGAGTCACTCCTGCAAGCGTCGACCGTCCGGCCGCCGCTATCATCAGCATATTGCGGCGATCGGCAGTCAACCAGCATGGGTGTGTCGATTGTTGTGCGAAGTCGTAAATATGACGGGTGTCGAACGGCTCGCATGAGGAGACGACGGTTTTTACACGGCCGGCATCAGCCTTTATCATTGTCGATCCAGAGTAAGCCATGGTGATCCCACCGATCGCCGAAGACCCGCACTTGAAGCGCCTGACGGAGCGACTGGCCACCGGACGCGGGGTGGTGCACGTTTCGGGCCTGTGGGGTTCGTCTGCGCCGATGGTTGTGGCAATGGCTGCAGCGCGCTCGGAACGCCCGTTCCTGTACGTAACCGCGCACCTTGAGGAGGCCGATAACGCCCGCGACGACCTCGAGTTGTTCCTGGGGCGCCCTTGCGACCTCTTCCCTGCGTGGGAGTCGCTGCCCGGGCAGGGTCCCGCTGCCAACGAGATTGAAGCGGAGCGTCTGCGTATTTGCGCGCGGTTGTATCACATTCGGTGCGCGAACGAGGGCCGAGCATCGCAACCAGCGAATGTGGTGGTAACACCGATCCAGGCGCTGATGCAGCCGACGCCCTCTCCCCAACTGCTCCAACGCAACATTCTCCAGATTACGACCGGTGACGCCCAGGAGAGCACGCCGGCTGGCAGCCCCGACTCCCTCGTCGCCTGGGCGGTCGATCGCGGGTTCGAACACCTGGATCTTGTCGAGTCGCCTGGCGACGTCGCGCGGCGTGGCGACATAGTGGACATCTTTGCGCCCGGGGAGGCTGCCCCATACCGGATCCAGTTCCTGTATGAGCGCGTAGAGTCAATCCGGCGCTTCGATCCGAGCACGCAGCGATCCTTGGAATCGCTTGGGGCAGCATCCATCAGCGCCCCTGTGAGCCTTCAGTCGCAGCTCGAGAGCGAGATCACCAGCCTGTTCACCTATCTTGATCCCGAGACGGTGATTACGGTCGACGGCGGCGCGGAGATCCAAGAGATGGGGGAGGCGCTGCGCGGGCGGCTAGGAGACTCCGAACGGTTGTTTCCCGTACAAGATGTTCTAGGAGAATCTAATTCGTTTACCAGGTTGTACTTATCACGGTTCGGGGCGGCTGCGACGGCGGACGAGGCGACGTTCGACTTTCGCGTGGGTTCACTGTCCCGTTTCGAAGGGGCGGTGACCGAGGCCCTGCAGGAGTTGGGCGCGCTCGCTCGGGATCACACGGTGTATGTTGTGTGCGACAACGAGGGGGAGCGGCAGCGGCTCCAGGAGATGATCGGCGAGCAGCTACCCGAAGCGGGGGCTTCCATCCGCCTTGTGATGGGATTGATGCATCGGGGGTTCGTGTGGACCGGTGCCAGCACGGTGGTTGTTCCTCACCACGAGATCTTCCGTCGCCAGCGCCAGCGCCGTCGGGTTCGTAGGCTGTATGCCGGGCGGCCTATCGAGTCCTGGATGGATCTGCGGACGGGCGATCTTGTCGTTCATGTTATCCATGGCATCGCGCTGTATCGTGGGCTAAGGAACATGCGCAAGGGGTCTTCCGGGCAGCAGGAGGAGTTTCTCAGTCTGGAGTTTGCCGACCGTGCAATGGTCCACGTGCCGTGCTCGCAGATCGATCTCGTGCAGAAGTACATCGGTGCTGGCGGGCGGCGCCCGACCCTGTCAAAGCTTGGAGGCAGGCGCTGGAGCAAGACGAAGGAGCAGGTCGGCGAAGCCGTGGCGGAGCTGGCGGAGTCGTTGCTCCGCGTGCAGGCGGTGCGCAGGCGATCGGTAGGTACGGCGTATCCGCACGATACCGAATGGCAGCGGGAGTTTGAGGCAGCCTTTTTATACGAGGAAACCGAGGACCAACTACAGGTCGCGGGGGAGATACGCGACGATTTGATGCGTCCGCGTCCTATGGATCGACTCCTGTGTGGGGACGTTGGATATGGCAAGACTGAGCTGGCGATGCGCGCCGCTTTTAAGATTGTTGAATATGGGAGACAAGTTGCTCTATTGGTCCCTACGACGGTTCTAGCCGAGCAACACGCCCAGACCTTCATGGAGCGCATGGCGGACTATCCCTTCAACATCGGATGCCTGTCGCGCTTTCGCAGCGCAGCTCAGCAGCGCAGGCTTATTGAACAGGCCAAGCTGGGGCAGGTGGATATCCTGATCGGCACGCATCGGCTCTTGAGCAAGGACGTCAAGTTTGCTGACCTTGGCCTGGTGATAATAGACGAAGAGCAGCGTTTTGGCGTTGAGCACAAGGAGCGCTTAAAGCAACTGCGAGAGACGGTTGACGTGCTGACGTTATCAGCCACGCCGATCCCAAGGACCCTGCACATGTCGCTGGTGGGCATCCGGGACATAAGTTCCCTTCAAACCCCCCCGGTTGACCGCCGGGCCATTGCCACCGAGGTTCGCCCGTTTGATAGCAGGCTGATACGCGACGCTATCCTGCGCGAACTGAATCGCGACGGTCAGGTGTATTTCGTTCACAACTACGTGCAGTCCATCGCTGCGGTCGCCGACAGGATCAGGCAACTGGTTCCCGAGGCCAGAGTGGTGCACGGGCATGGGCAGATGAGGGACACTGACCTTGAAGAGGTGATGCACCGATTTGTCACGCGTGAGGCGGACGTGCTCGTGAGCACGACGATCATCGAAAGCGGCATCGACATCCCGGCAGCGAACACTATTTTCATCAACCGCGCGGAACGATTTGGTCTGGCTGATCTTCACCAGCTCCGCGGGCGCGTGGGGCGGTCCACGCATCGGGCCTACTGCTATCTGCTGCTCTCTCCCAGCCATCCGCCGACGGGCAAGGCTGCCAAGCGGCTCAAGACCATCGAGGAATTCAGCGAGCTGGGCAGCGGGTTCCGCATCGCCATGCGCGATCTGGAGATCCGCGGAGCCGGTAACATTCTGGGGGCCGAGCAGAGTGGTCACATTGCCGCTGTCGGTTATGAAATGTACTGCCGTCTGCTCGATCAAACTGTGCGCAGGTTGAAAAACGAGCCCGATCGCACACCCAGCCCGGTGCAGGTGGATCTTGACGTGGCTGCCCACATCCCGCGCTATTACATAAGGTCGGA
>JBHHXS010000351.1:0-3324 GCA_046757145.1 Phycisphaerae bacterium
CGCACGTACCCCGCGCCGGCGCTTGGGGCTCGGATCCCACACCACGATCGCCAGGCGACCCTAGGCGACGCCGCCTGAACTGTCACGCATCACGCTTCAGGTGGCCGTCGTCGCGGCGCTTGACCGGCGCCTCATCCGGTTGATAATCGGGTCGATGTAACCGGGAGGTACAAGTACAAGCAGGCGCGCACCGGTCGCGGTGGCAGCCTAGCTCCCGGCGAGTTGCTGAGCGTCGCTTGGGGATGATCGGATATGGGTGTGTGCAGCGCACGTTGGGTTCACGCAGGCTCAGCGTTGTCTAAGAAGAGCACGACGGTTGCAACGGTGTCGCTGGACGCCGGCGGCGAACACCCGTGAGAATCGTCCGACGACCAACTGTGTACTTGGTCGGCAGACCGGCTCTGGACGAGGGCGCGGTCGCTCGGTTTCTCGACGACCACGACGTCGCGCAGTGGGCAACGGACACGAAGGCCCCCGGCGAGGTTCTCCCGGAGATGGCCGGGCGAATCTGCTACATGAGCTTTGCCAATCCGCGCCCCGGCGGCAACGCAGCCTATCTACGGCACATCAAAGAGGTCGGGCACGGCAGCGTTCTTGAGCACTCCTCGTGGAGTTTCATCATCACCGGGGTGTCTAGGTCGTTCACCCACGAGTTGGTCAGGCACCGGGCGGGGTTCGGTTACTCGCAGCTTTCTCAACGCTACGTGGACGAATCCGTTGCCGACTTCATTGAGCCTGCGTCCATAGCGGAGGACCCCGAGCTGCACCAGGTCTGGCGCGAAGCGGTTGCGGTCGCCCAGGAGGCGTACGTAAAGCTGGTATCCGGCCTGCAGCAGAAGTTCGAGTCAATCCAAGACAAGACTCTGCGCCGCAAGCTCGCCCGACAGGCGGCGCGATCGGTGCTGCCCAATGCCACGGAAACGAAGATCTTCGTGACGGCGAATGCGCGCGCACTACGGCATTTCATCGAGCTGCGGTGTAGCGAGCACGCCGAGACGGAGATTCGGCAGGTGGCGTCGCAGATGCTCGAGCTGCTGCAGAAAGAGGCTCCGGCCATATTCGGCGACTACGAGCTCGTGCCCTTGGCAGACGGCACGCGCGCTGCGCAGACAGACTATATGAAGGTGTAGCGCCTTCTTCGCAGGCCCTGTGCCGTCCGCGCGACGCTCCGGGCGCATCCTGACGGTATATCGTCGTGAACGTTATAGGCATTCGTCATGAGGACAAGAGCGAGTGGGAGCGGCGGACACCGCTCGTCCCTGCCGATGTCCAGGAGCTTGTTCAAGCGGCGGGGGTTCCCTTCCACGTTCAATCCTCCCCGATTCGCGCTTTCCGCGATGAGGAGTATCGCCTGGCCGGGGCGAGCGTCTCGGGCGACCTGGCCGACTGCCCCATCATAATGGGTGTTAAGGAGATCCCTCCGGAGAAGATCGCCCCTGAGAAGACCTACGTTTATTTCTCACACACTATCAAAGGTCAGGCGTCCAACATGCCCGCTCTACAACGCCTCCTCGACCTGCGTTGCCAGCTCATCGACTACGAGCGGATCACGGACGGGGCAGGCAGGCGCCTCGTGTTCTTTGGACGTTTTGCCGGTCTCGCGGGGATGATTGACACCCTCTGGTCACTCGGTCGGCGTCTTGAGCATGAAGGGCTGGAGACGCCCTTTGTTCGACTTCAGCCCGCCCATGAATACGCCACGCTTGACCACGCCAAGAAGGAGATGCGCCTCATCGGGGAGGCTATTCGGAACGGCGGCCTCCCGGGGACGGTAACGCCGCTGGTCTGCGGGTTCGCGGGCTACGGTCAGGTCTCGGGGGGTGCTCAGGAGATCTACGATCTGCTCGGGGTCGAGACGGTTGCGCCGGAGGACTTGGCGGCGATACCGCGCGGCGAGCGATGCTGCTACAAAGTCGTCTTCCGCGAGGAGCACCTGGTCTCGCGCCGGGACGATTCGTCCCCGTTCGAGCTGCAGGAATACTATGATCATCCCGAACGGTATCGTGATGCCTTCTTTCCACACGTGCGCGACCTGTCCATACTGGTGAACTGCATTTACTGGGAGCCCAAGTACCCCCGTCTGATCACACGGGATCAGTTGCGCGAACTTTACTCACCCGGTTCGAGCCCACACCTGCGCGTGATCGGCGACATCACGTGCGACGTGGACGGACCGCTCGCGTGTACGGTGCGGGCCACGACACCCGACAGCCCGATTTACGTCTATGATCCGCGGACCGGTGAAACGCTCGACGGCGTGGCGGGGGACGGCCCAGTCGTACTGGCCGTCGATTTCCTGCCGTGCGAGCTGCCCGCCGAGTCTTCCGAGTTTTTCAGTGGGGCACTCAAACCGCTCATTCCGACGCTGGCGCGCGCCGACTTCACGGTTGATCTGAGACAATCCGGCCTATCGCCGGAGCTCGAACGGGCGACCATCGTCTACCAGGGTAGGCTCACCGACGCCTACCGCTACCTCGCCGAGTTCCTCTAGGCTTGACCGGGCCGGGGGGCAATGTCTACCTTCGACCTGCTACCGACGTGGGCGGGTATCGTGTATGCTCATGCCGCTGAAGCCGGTCCGAACGATCGGCGGCAAACGTCCAATGTCTGTTGTACCCCGCAGTCGCTGCGTACCGGCGAATTAGTCAGCCGAGGTGGTACCACCGGGCATTGACGTGCCGTACAACAAGACTCCCGGGAGGCGCGTTGTTACGCCCTGAGCAGCGGGAAAGGGCTCGTACAAACGCCGGACTTCGTTCACTGTGGCACGGATCGTGCTCACGTTTACCAAGGAGATGGTGCATGAAGAAGGTTCTCATTCTTGGCGCAGGTCTGGTGGCCCGGCCGCTAGTTCGATACCTGCTTGAGAACAGCGATTCCAAGGTCACGGTAGCCAGCCGTACGTCGAGCAAAGCCGACGCCCTTGTCGACGGCCACCCCAACGGGTCGACATGTGCGCTTCTCGCCGACCATACCACCAAACTCGAGGGGCTTATACAGGGTCACGACCTGGCGGTGAGCCTTTTGCCCGCTCCCTTGCATCCGGTGGTTGCCGAGCTGTGCGTGAAGCACCGGAAGCACATGGTGACCACGTCCTACGTGAGCCCGGCGATGAGTGCGCTCGATCAGCCTGCGAAAGATGCCGGCGTAATGCTCTTGAACGAGATCGGAGTCGATCCCGGGATCGACCACATGTCTGCGATGCGGGTCATAGACGACGTTCACAGGCGTGGTGGGAAGGTTGTGAGTTTCAAGTCGTACTGTGGCGGGCTGCCTGCTCCTGAGTGCAACGACAACCCGTGGGGCTACAAGTTCTCCTGGAGC
>JBHHXS010000352.1:0-3321 GCA_046757145.1 Phycisphaerae bacterium
GGTGCCCACAGCACACGCGGAAACGTCGCTGAGGCCGAACGAGCCATAGCTCTCAACCTGGTGCAGATCACCAACGATGACGTCCGGGCCGGTGGTTGTCCGCAGCGACCCTCCGGCCCCCGCGGTGTCCAGCGCGCCGTCCGCCTCGCTGCTGACGGTGGGTGTCCGCACGGATTCGCGATCATCCGGCACCACCTCTGCGTCGACCAGAACGGTTCCTACGGGCATGCCGGCGACCTGCGGAACGCCTACCTGCGTGGCCCATCCCTCAGCGATGGTAAGCTCGCCTAGCAGCAGGAGGCGTCCTGCACCCTCGCGGAAATCGACAAACAAATCGTGCAGTTCAAACACGATCACGCCCCCGTCCGAGCGTCCGAGCGTGCTCTTAACCTGCCAGCCAGCGGTTCGGTCACCCTCGACCGTCAAACCGCCGATGACGGAGCGAAACGACCCGCTGGACAGTACGAGCGCACCGCTGCTCGTGAATCTGGCAGCGCGCACCTCGCGGAGACGCCGGTCGTCGACAACTACCAAAGGTGAAGACGAAATGTTGATGGGAAACGCGGCCTCAAACACGCCCCCCCTGGTGGTGCCGTCGGCTACGGCATCGCCCAGCTCGCTGCTTGCGACGGCACTCCAACCCCATGCGTTGAGCACGTCCTCGGCAAGGTTGATGTAGATTATACCCTGATGTACGATGTGCACGGAGCGGTTGCTGCGGCGCGGGTCAACCTGCGGTGTATGAGTCTGTGCTACAGCGGGTGGCACGCTGGTGAACGCTATCGCCAGCGCAACTAGCTTTCCGCCCCCCTTTCCCATCCGATGCCTTACCGTAACTCTTGCTTTTGCTAGTGTAGTGAGCCGTTGGGCTACCACTCCCCACGTCGCTGCACCCTACGCAGTCCGGAGGCCGTCTCCGGATGCCGGATCGCAACTCCGACCGCTCTAGATTAGACGGTTACGCGCGAAACTTCAAGCCAATGCAGGGGATTTCAGGGGCTGCGCTCACGCCAAAACCCAATTCTGGGCCTGTTTTTCCCAGAATGTATAGATGGAGTGTAAAAGGAGGGAGTGGATAGGCCAAGGAGGGAGTGAAAAGCGTACCGTACAGGCCAAAAAAGAGAGTACGGATTCTGGTCGGCACCTCTGGCACGTCGTGTGCTACCTTGGTTCTCATTAGGTCCCCGGCGATGCACGGGTGATGTGCTGTCAGCTCGATGCAGTGAAGAGCGGTAGCGAGTGTCAACGAGCACGAGCGTTGGTGCTCAAGTATTGGTGCTAAATGGACATTCTTGGGGCAGCGTTCCAGGTGCTGCTGGCCATGGTCCGCTGCGGCATTGCCACTGCTGTTGTGCCGCTAGCATGAGGGGGTTGTAGTAGCGTGCACAGAACGCGTCTAGTGTCACGGCGTGTCACTGAATGTCCGGGGGAGCAGTGCGGCAGCGGCACACGGCACCCTTGTGTTCTCTCCGGGCTCGCCCGTCAAGTAGACGATCTGATATGTACGCTCAGCGTACGCGCGAAGGCCATATCGTCGCCAAGCCCCTCCAATGGCTATTGTCGCGCCGAATCGTCGTTCCGACCGGCGGCGGCCAGATTATCGGTCGTTGTACGAGCATCTGCGCACCCCGGCTGACCGGGCGCTGTCGGATCGCTGCGCCTCCCGTCATCTAGTTTATCAGAGCTCCACATATTACGTTCAAAATACAACATCTGGTGGGAGCGGGCGTCGCAGGTTAATATCCCCTGCTGCGAAAAAAAAGGTTGACCCCCCTGCGTCAATCCGTTAATATCGGCCTCGATCGCGGAGACCTGTGGTGTGGGAACACCTGCCGTCGCAGGGTCTTTCTGATCACTCGGTGCCCGGGAGTGGAGGTAAACTGCGGAGGGTGAAAGCTCGTATGTTCGGGACCTGCCGTCTCATTCTTCGTTGTTTTGTCGCGGATGTATGGTTGTCAAGGTGATTGAAGCTTAAAGCGGTGTAGTTGCCTGCGCGTAAGCGGGCTGACCTTGCACGGATGTGGAATGCGGGACAATGACTCTGGTCTTCGGCGTGCTAACCGTAGAACGAGTGAGTGGGGATCGCTTTCTAAATGAATGGAGGTATGGATTGATATGATGGTTAACGGTTATCGAAAGTGGGGCCCGTTTGCCGGCGTGCTCGCGGTGGGCATGCTTGCATTTGGGCTGAGTCTGCAGGGGGCGCCTGCGGGGGATGCCGCCGCGGGGACTGCCGAGCACCTGAAGCGTGTGCGCGGGGACGCCGGTGCTGTCTCGAAGGTCCGCGCTGATTTAACGCCGGAGACTGCTCTGGACAAAGGTGCAGTGATGCCCATGCCCTCCGAGCCCGCCCTGCGCAAGGCACGCAAGGGGGCGTTGAAGATGCGCAGACCGTCGGCTCCCGTGAGCATGCGGGTGAAGGCTGCTACCGGGTATTCGCCGGGCATCTCAACGTCAGAGGGTCGTGCCGCCGTTGCTGTTGGAGATCCCTGCTCTTGCGACGCGGACTGCGCCGGTCTGACGACTGAGGGCGGTTGCAAGCTCGGGCAGTGCATTCGCGCCGCTGAGGCCGCGGGCGAGCCTAACATCGATGGCACATGCCAGGTGGTAACCCAGATAGCCGAAACGCGATGCGAGACCGACGGCGATCCTTGTACCGTGGGTCGTTGCCAGGCTAACGGGACGTGTACGGACGGCGCCAGCCAGGCTTCGCCCTGTGCGAAGCAGTGCACCGGGGGCGGTGTCGACGACGGCCAGAACTGCACGCTTCAGACTCAGTGTGCGGATCCCAACGTCTGCGACAACAAGCCCAGGGTCACCTGCGTTAACGACGCCGGTCGTGCCAACTGCCAGGTAGATGGTGGAGACGATCAGTTCGGTCGCTGCTGCGACGCATCCGGCAACGGGACCTACACGACCCAGGCTGCCTGCCCAGCAGGCAGTGAGTGGCTTGAGCTCACCGATCCCGACGACGAACTGCACCTGCCGGTACGCTGCCCAGCGGCGAGCTTCGGCATCGTGTTCGGCGGGGGTGCTGACGATGCAAATGCCATCAGCCCGATAGTTCCTCCGCCGCGGCAGTGTTCGCTGCATTCCCCGGATGACAACTTCGGTGCGGTTTGCGAGGTTGACTCGGACTGCCTGAAGCGTTGTGCGGGCGACAACCTCACCATCTGCTTTGTGGCGCAGGATTGCATTGACGCCGGAACGACGGGGCCTTGCAACCCCGATCAGTGTATTTCCGCTCTCGACGCCGACGTGACTGAACCTCCGGACGGAGGGCGTTGCCCGGGCGACTACATGGTCGGTGACGACTACCTG
>JBHHXS010000353.1:0-3298 GCA_046757145.1 Phycisphaerae bacterium
CGTTTCCTGGCTGCGCAGCTTGCCAAGAACCACTATTTTGACATCGGTGCTGCGAAAAAGGATTTCGGGTATACGGTCGAAGTATCAACAGAAGAGGGGTTGCGACGCCTACTTGACTCGTTGCGATCGGAGCCTGACACGCAGCACACGCCCGCTGGGCCGGTGCAACTGACGCGCGCCGCCGACGTGTCGGATCATGCACGTGGCGGGTGATGCCCCAGAGGCGTCCGTTTCAACCGGCGCGGAATCTGGTAACATTCCCCTTCCGCCTGTGGTCCACGATACGGACCTTGGTCCCGCCCGGCGGGTGTTGCAGCACTGCCCACATCAATACGCCGTAGTGGGCGGCTAGTCGCCCCAATGCGCGTGGCGACGGCATGTGACGAGCGGGATTGCAAAGGTCGTGCCCACCTGGGCGCGGAGCGTATGTCTGAGATAGAGCGCGCGGTGATAACGGGTGTCGGTTTGACGTCTCCCATCGGGGATGACGTGGAGGCGCTCCGCAACAATCTGCTTCGTGGGGTATCGGGCATCAGCGTGATCGACGTACGGTTTATGGGGCGCGTTCTCGCTGGCGTGTGTCGTTACGACGAACATCGCCACCAAACCCGCAAGGAACGGCGCCGAGGGACGCGGGCCGGGTCCGTCGCAGTATATTGCGCTCATGAGGCTCTTGCGCAGGCCGACTTCCGCCCGGAGTCGCTTGATCGTTCCCGGGTAGGGACATACATCGGTATCACCGAGCACGGGACGGTGGAAACTGAAAACGAGATTGACGTGGTTCGCCAGTACGACTATGACACCAAGTACTGGTCGCACCATCACAACCCGCGTACGGTGGCCAACAACCCCGCGGGGGAGGTGACGGTGAACTTGGGTCTGAGCGGCCCCCACTACACGATCGGCGCCGCCTGCGCAGCAGGCAACGCCGGAATCATTCAGGGCGTACAGATGCTCCGCCTCGGTGAGGTGGACGTCGCGTTGGCTGGTGGGGTTTCGGAGGCCGTCGGATCATTCGGTATCTTCGCGAGCTTCGCAAGCCAGGACGCGTTGGCTTGGCACGACGATCCCGCGCAGGCATGTAGGCCGTTTGACGTCGCGCGCAATGGGATCGTGGTGAGTGAGGGCGGCTGTGTGTTCGTTATAGAGCGCCTTCGCGACGCGCGAAAGCGGGGGGCGAGGATCATAGGCGAGGTGGCCGGCTACGCAATGAACTCTGACGCAAGCGACCCGGTTGTGCCGGACCCGGGACGACTTGCGGAGTGCATGCTGGCTGCGATGAGTCGCGCCGGCATCGGCGCGTCGGACGTGGACATCGTTAGCACGCATGCGACGGCGACGCGCCTTGGAGACGAGCAGGAGGCTGAGGCCCTGCGTCGCGTTTTTAGTGACAGCCGAACCACATATGTGAATAATACGAAGAGTTTCATCGGCCATGCCATGGGGGCGGCCGGTGCATTGGAGTTAGCCGGAAACCTGGGGGCGTTTGAGGACGGGTGCGTGCACGCGACGATCAACCTCACGGAGATCGATCCCAAATGCGCCGTGCGCAATTTGGTTGCAAACGAGCCCAGGAAGATAGGATCCGTTGATTTCATCCTGAACAATTCGTTCGGGATGCTTGGAATCAACTCAGCGGTCGTGGTGCGGCGGTACCGCGGCTAGCGGTGGATGATTTGGAGCGATAGGGGAACAGCCTGAGGTTTCGAGGACGGCATGTCAGAGCAGCGAATAAAGGATATCATACTAGGCATCATCCAGGTAGTGGCGCCGGACGCGGACTTGTCAAACCTCAAGAGCGATGTCCGCTTGCGGGATCAACTGGACATGGACTCCATGGACTTTCTGGATATCGTGATGGAGCTTCGCAAGCGCTACAAGATAGAGGTCCCCAAGGAAGACTATACTCAACTTGCCACTCTCGACGGCTGTATTTCCTATTTGACTCCTAAGTTCCAAGCGGCGGTATCCACCTGAGCACGGGGACGTCACGCCCCGGTCCCTTCGAATCCGTGCGCACGCCGGCGGAGGCGTACAACGGTCGTCAGCCGGAAGCCCGTGCTGCGCGGGTCAACCTCGGCCGGCAGCGCGATGCGCTGTATCTGCAAGACCAATGCACTACGACGTGGTCATCATAGGGGCGGGGATGTCGGGGCTTGCCGCTGGTCTTCGGCTGGCCTACTACGACAAGCGTGTCTGCATTGTTGAGCGGCATTACGCCTACGGTGGGCTGAATTCTTACTACAAGTGCAGCGGGAGGGAGTTTGATGTCGGGCTTCACGCCGTCACGAACTACTCGCCGCCCGGTACGCGCTCTGCCCCGCTGGCGAAGCTGCTGCGCCAACTACGGTTGAAGTTTGAGGACCTCGACCTGCACCCGCAGGGCTACTCGGAGATCCGGTTTCCCTCCCGGACCTTACGCTTCACCAACGACATCGAGGTGCTTGTGAGCGAAGTTGCCCGGGAGTTCCCGCGCGCGGTGGACGGCTTTCGAAGGTTGGTCGCCCATATCAACGAGTATGATGACACGCGCCTTGAGCAAACCTATCAATCGGCGCGCGCGGTGTTGCGCGACTACCTCGGAGACAAAGAGCTGATCGAGATGCTCCTGTGCCCGATGATGTACTACGGAAACGCCGACGAACACGACATGGACTTCACCCAATTCGTCACTATATTCAAGGGCATCTTGTGCGAAGGGATGGCACGCCCGCGCGCGGGCATTAGGGGAATCATAAGGGTACTGGTGAAGAAGTTCCGGGGGTACGGCGGGCGAATCATGATGGGGCAAGGGGTGCAGCACATAAACACCGACGGGAACCGTGCTACCGGTGTGACGTTGACGTCGGGCGACACACTCTCTTGCGACACCGTCATCTCCTCAGCTGGTTATCATGAGACTATGCGCCTCTGCGGCGGCGCGGGGATAACTGCGGAGGCAATGGCTGTCGGACGCATTTCCTTTGTCGAGACGATTGCAGTGCTGAGCAAGCTGCCGCATGAACTCGGCCATCGGCCCACGATCGTCTTCTTCAACGACAGCGATACATTTCACTACTGCAAGCCCGACGGCATGGTCGATCTCCGCAGCGGCGTCGTGTGCTGCCCGAGCAACTACACCGGCCATGAGGATATGACAGAAGGCATCCTGCGGGTCACCTGGATGGCCAACAGCGACTGCTGGTTCGGCGTGGACGAGACCGCGTACCGCAGCGCCAAGGAAGCCTGTTACCAACACTTCCTGACGCGTGCAGCGCAGTACATCCCAGACTTCCGCCAACACATCGTGTTCAGCGAT
>JBHHXS010000354.1:0-3289 GCA_046757145.1 Phycisphaerae bacterium
CCCTTCCCCCAGCAGGAAAACCAGCATTATTATCCAAAACGCGGTGCTCTTGCGCACCCTATAGCCTAGCAGCAGCACCGGCCTGGCAACCTGCCCGATTCTCTCGCAAAGCCAGAGCAAAACGAACATGGCGGGCAGCAATAGAGATAATACAAAGCGCCCGCCGTAGGCAACGACCGCGTACCAGGCGAAGACGGCAAGATAGCCTCCGAAGCCCAATACACAGAACAACGCCGTACACCAGTATTCACTCCATAGTTCCCTCAGTCTGCGCTTCTCCTTCATACCGAAGAAGACGCAGAAGGCGAGAGTTGCGACAAGGTACTTGAAGATCGGCTGGTCCGCTGCAATGGATGCCAGTGTGATCACTCCGTATCCCAGTCTATGGGCGATGCGGCCCATCGTGTGCTGGCGCCAGTAGGCAAGTGGCCCCGGAACGGCGTCCGGCGGGGCGTCCGGGTAGTGGTCGGTTATCTGATACTTGTCCGCAAATGACTTTGCTTCAGGCCAACTGTCGCACCACATGAAGAACGACGTATTAACATTGTAGAAGTATCGGCCGAAGCGACTTTTGTTGCTGCTGATATAGGGATAGACAACGACAAGAAAGCCCAAGCCGGCAATAACGGCACTGCGAAGTACTGCGAGGCAGCGCCGCCTGTCCTGCGCCGCGAGATCCGCCAGCACAGCAGGCCTCCGCGCAAAAAGCAGGGCCACTATCTGCACGCCCGCGGCAGCGAGGTAAGGCAACAGGATCGCCATGCCCGACGCTTTCGTAAGGTATGCAAGCCCTACACACAACCCTCCCGCCAGCCCCCATAGGACGCTCGGGCCATGAAGCAGACGACATAGTACAAGCCACGCGGCGTAAAACAGCGCATAGTACAAAAGCTCCGCCTGCACGAACGACGCCTTGTAGATGAAGATGCAGACCGCAGCAGCGAGGGTGAGCACGGTCGCTGGCCAGACCGATAGTCCCCAGTAGGACAAGACGCCGATCACGGCAAGGGCAGCCGCTGATGAGGTAATCGCGAACGACGTGGAGCGCTCCACGAATGTGTTCCAGTCGCCGTCACCCACCGTCGAGAGAAGAAGTGGATAAAGCGGCATGCGGTTGCGGTCGCCGCGCCACTCACCCAGACCTGACTCGGCGATTCGCCATGCGTACGTCAGGTAGGGGTATTGCCCGCCTGCGGCGGCGCTAAGGTTGACCCGTTCGCTTTGTCGCTGACCGGCCCAGACAAAGGCGGCGCCGACGAGCAGCCAAAACAGCACGAGTGCGGGAGCAACGAGATAACGGGACGGCATTGGGCTCTTAGCCCTCGGTTCGCGCCAACAAAGCCTCAGCTTCCTGTCGCGCAGATGCTACCGCTGCCGCCCGACCGTGACCAGAAGCCGGCCGTCTGCCAAGTAAGGACGGGGCGCAACGGTGCGAAGGATGTGAGGTGGTCGTGGACGGCGTCGGCAAGGGGTGGATTCGCGACTCCGGCAGACGTCGGAGACAGTGCTAGCCGACAAGGGCAGCCTTTTTTGCATTTAGGTATCGGCGGGCGGACTCGATGCCCTGCTGATTAGCCGCGAAACGATGACGCGTGATCTCGCCTAGGGTGTGGGCTGCCAGCCTCGTTTCCGGACAGTCGCCGCTTAGGACCCGGGCAACGAGTTGTAGGCCGCTCCTGTCGTCCAGTCTGCCTAGTGCCCCCGCGGCACGCAACGCAACCCTGACCACCGGATCGTCAAGCAGCTTACGCAGCGGGCCAACGGCCTCTTGGATCTGCAGTGTACCGGCGATGATTGCCGCCCGCTCGCGGACGTCGGGCGTCTTGTCGTCAAGTAGGGATACGATGGTGCGGCGTGCTGCCTTGGTGTCGATGCCTGCGAGTACGTCGACCGCCTTGAGACGCACGCGCGAGTCTCCCGACATGGCCAGCGTAATGGTGGTGTTCTGCGCGTCCGGGCCGACCTTACGCATCGACTCGATTTCCACCAAAGCCTCAAGAGCATTGTCGGCTGGCTCGTGCACCGGTGCAGTGACCTGAGGGTTGGGTTTGTCACTATCCACCTGTTCCGTTGGGTCGGATGTTCGCGCGTGCGTTGGCGCGCGTGCGTTGCGCAGCTCCGCAATGCTCCGCACGGGCGACGGTTCTCGACACTGTGACTCTGCGATACGAGCGGTAAAGCGAAGCCCAATCCGGTACACACAAGCTTCCTGGCGCCGACACCAGGCGACAACACTATCAACCCAGACACCCTTGCCGTTCATGTCGATCTTCACACGCACGACCTCACCCCGGTACATCGGGTGGGCGGCGTAGATGCACAACCCGCCGCGTGATACGTCGTGTGTGAGGGCTCCGAATTCATCGGGAGCGGCGGTGGCGTCAACCAGACGGCCGGCATAGACGCACTGGACGGACGCGTGGCCGTAGCAGCCGTAACGCGGGGGGCGATGCACCACATTCCTCGGTGCCGTCGGCACGGGACGGTGTTCGTACCGGGCCGAAATCTCATCGCGAGGAATGATCGACTTCCTGACTCGTTCTGCGGCCCGCGTGGTCCACGATCTCTTAAACAGGTCGGTCCAGCACGCCATCATCTCAGCATCGAATTGCCGACCCGCCTGCGTCGCCAACACGCGGTTAGCTTCTGACGGCGTCAGCGGCATCCGGTAGGAACGGTGCCCGATCATGGCGTGAAAAGAATCGACGATCGAAAGCAGCTTGCTTTGTGGCAACAAGATGCTTCCATCGAGGCCCAGCGGGTACCCATGACCGTCGATCCGTTCGTGGTGCTGCAGAATCACTTGCCGCGCGATTGCGCTTACCTGCGGATTCTCCCCGATAAGACGAACCGACTCGATGGGATGTTGGTGGACGAGCTCCAGCTCCGCGCGCGTTAGTGGCTCGGTCTTATTGAGCACCTCCGCGCCGATCGACAGCTTGCCGACGTCATGCAGCATCCCGGCGAATCCCAGTTCTTCAAGTGTCTCTTTGTCCGGGCCGAAGACCTCAGCCCCCAGCATCACTGCCAGGGTCGCGACTACGAACATGTGGCTGGCCGTGGACCGCTCGTGCCCCGCCATCTCCAGCAGGGAGGCAGCGATCAGCGGGTCGCTCAAGATACCCTCGATCATGCAGTCGACGACGCTTGCAGTACGGTCAACGTGAGCCGGGTCGACGGAGCTGTCGATCAGGTCCATGGCGACACATTTGCCGACGCGTTGCACAACTTCGGCCTTGTCCTCGGGCGTGACATTGGCGTTGCGAATGATTGCTCCGAGCTTCGTCTC
>JBHHXS010000355.1:0-3235 GCA_046757145.1 Phycisphaerae bacterium
TGATGTAGGTATTGCAGGCGTTCGTCAGGACCGCGATGCTGGGCTTGGGAATGGTGCCCATCGGGTGCTCCCCGTTGCGCAGCTGGAGGCTGACGTCGGCCTTCACATATCCGCAGATGTCGGGAGAATACCCGTAGTCTTCCGCTTGTCCCAGGTACTCGTGCGCCACCCGCCTGACAGCGGTCTGGAGGGCGTTGATCTCAGGGAACACCACGGGCAGATCGAAGACCTTCAAGATCTCATTGATGCTCCCCATGACGAAGACGTAAGCGGCTTGCCCCCCTTTTTCGGCGGTCTCCGACAGAGATGCGAACCACTCGCGAAACAGCTCCGCCCCCTCACGATTGCCGCGCCCGACCAGGTCGTGTCCATCGTCCGCGAGGTTCCCGTCGCGTCGCTGCCCTTTCGATTCCAGTTCTTTTTTCATACGCTAAACTCTCATTGTCACGCGAACAGCAGATTCTCAAGGAAAGTTTCGACCTGCATCTCTAGGTGCTCGAACGAGGTCATGTTTTCTTCGAACTCGCTGACGAAGTACGCGATGTTCTCCTTGTCGAGCGCGTTGGTGTAGGCCACCTGGTCTTCGAGGCCGGGCTCGCACATTTTGGCTGCGGCGACGATGACGGCGTCGGCCTTCGACGCCTTGACGCGGGCAATCAGCATCTCCTCCTTGCGTTTGCGGTTGTCGTGCTGCACCGGGCTGTACGTTGATCGCTCGATGTAGGACTCGGCAAGGTTGAGCAGCGGGTCTCCGTCGGTCGGGACGTCTTCGATAATCCAGCGCAGACCTACAAGGAAATCATCGTCGACCACATAGCAGCTGCGCCCCAGCATCCTGATCAGGTCAAGCGGCGGCTGCTCGCAGAATCCGCCCTCGAACACGATACGGATCCTGTCCTCCCTCTTCCCGTTCCGCTGCTCCAACTGCGGAATCACCGTTCGAAGCAGCTCGTTGTGCTCTTCCCTCGGGATCATCCCGCCGACACATAGAAGGCAGAACGCTTCGTCGGCCGTTACCAGCCACGGCGTCTCACGCTTGAGTGTGTACAGCTTGCGCAAGAGTCTGCGGTTCTCATTGAAGACGCCGATGGAACGCGTGAGATCGTCATCGCTTATCCGCTGCCCCGCGACCTCCTCGATCGTTCGCCGGAGCCGGGCGTACTCCTCTCGTAAATAGGTCACGCTATACGACGAGTTAGGGTTTTGCGGGAGATAGAGTATCTGGCAGGGGTACGTGAAATTCCGGCCCCAGATAGCCGCCAAGTTGCGTGCGGCGTCGCAGATCGGGTGGGAGATGAATATGTCGAGCTCCAGCCGACCATTCAACACCATCTCAAACGAAGTCTTGATGACCGAGCACAAGTATGACCCGAAGTGGGAATCGGCCCTGGTGGGCTCAACGGGTGCGCCACGGACCTTAACAGGCAGCATTCCCGCAGCGTGGGCAATCTCCTCGGGGAAGTACACCTGGAAGTGGCCTGCCACCTTCCCGTCAAGATCGCGCCAACGCCTCACCGTCGGGTAGGCTGGATCTTCCACAAGGTCTCGACAGGCGCACAACACCGCGTCGAGAGGTTGCCCGAACCACTCACTGAAGATTCGTTTGTTCATTGCGTCAGTCTGTGATGCTCAAGCGCCTAGCCCCAGAACATCTGCGGCGGCGCATCCCCAGCCCGGCGCACCAGCGCCATTATTATTGTAGTGTATCCGTGGTTCCTTGGCCATGCGAGCGCGTACTGCCGTTGCGACGTAGAGCGATGCGGGATCTGCCCTTTAGCCGGGGCCGGGCTAGCTTGTGGGCGTGATACGCAACGGAGAAGGCATCTGCGGTGCAGGCTGTTGCGGGCATCACGGAAGCCGTGTCACGCTGGCGTAACGACGGCCCCCGCCTGGTTGACCCCAGCAAGAGATATCGCAAGGATAGTACACAGCCTGGGCCGGCCACGCGGGACGTGAGGTCGTGTGCCGGTGTGGAATGGGCATGCGAGGCGACAGGCCATCAACGCTGTGAAACGCACCATTTTCGAGATGTTCCTGCTAGCCGTGGCCGGTGCAGTTATCGGCTTCGGCTACAATGCAACGCGCGCCAAAGGGTCGATAAAACCGCTGAAGAACTATTTCGCTAGAGGGACGGGAACACAGGCACCAAGCGATCGTGAAGCCCGAGCCGACGCAGGTGGGCTCGACTTACGTGAAGGTCGCCCGTCGGACGGCGTTGAGCACAGCGACGTAGAGCAATCGCACGGTCAACTAGGCGAGCATCCGTATAAGGAAATCAGGCTAGCGGAAGTTGTCGACGTCCTCAACAGCCCCGACACAGAGATGGGGTTGAACGTGTTCGTTGACGCTCGCAGTGAGGAGCTGTACGCGGCGGGCCACATACCGGGCGCAATTCGGTGCGACCCGTACGAGGTTGATGCATGCATTGACGACGTGATGCAACTCGCAGCCGCTGCGGAGAAGGTTGTCGTGTATTGCGGCGGCGGCGAGTGCGAAGACAGCATTTTCATGTGTCGCGAGCTGCTTGCAGCGGGAATCGACCACGCGGCGATCTACCTGTTCGCAGGTGGCTGGAGCGAATGGAACTCGAACGACCTGCCGGTCGAAGTACCTTAGGCCTTGCAGGGGTGGCGATGCGTGTCCGCGAATCGATAATCCGCCGGCTTGACGCGGGTGGAGTGCCGCTCCTGGCGGTGCGGCTTCTGCTTGGGGGTCTGTTCGTGTACACGGGGTGGGTCAAGCTGGGCGATCCCTTCGCATTCCTCAAGCAAATCCACCTGTACAACGCGCTGCCTGAATCCCCAGCGATCTTCATCAACAGCGTTGCCATCGTGTTGCCCTGGCTTGAGATCATAGCCGGCGTCTCGCTGATCCTGGGTGTCTACCTCCGCGGGGCTGCCGCGACTACTGCAATAATGCTCGCTGTTTTCACGCCTGTCATCCTGCTGCGCGCCCTGGCGATACGCGCAGCGGAAGGTACGCCATTCATGGAGATTGCCTTCGATTGCGGATGCGGTACGGGGGAAGTTGTGATATGGCAGAAGTTGTCGACCAACAGCGGGCTGTTCCTGCTGGCGGTTTATGCGTTGATATCGCGATCTCGTCGCTTCAGCGTGGCGTCGTTGATTGGTCGGCGCCGTGGTGAACCGGACAGATGCGGCGGTTGCGGCAAAGCCCTGTCAGCGGGTGAACACGGCTTGTGTGGGACCTGCGCCGGCCGCTCGACCATCCCAGC
>JBHHXS010000356.1:0-3219 GCA_046757145.1 Phycisphaerae bacterium
GCATGTCGAGGAGATCACGGGCGTGGTGGCGACCGACGCATACGTCGACAGAGGCTAGCGCGGTCATGGGTACAACGGTCCGGCCGAGGTCCGTATTGCCGGTCAGCGTAAGAAGAACGCCACACGTGCCGAACGGCTACGGCGTCTATCGGCGCCCGGGACACAGGCGGGCGTGGTACCGACGCGTCGCTTGTGCTCCGGGCTCTGGTTTGCTCTCCAGGTTCGCACACGGTCACATAGATTCAACGTCTGCACGCTTATCCTTCGCGGTGGGACTCACCGCACGATTTGCAGAGCTCACGCGTTACACATGTCGCGTAGGCGCCCGGCGGCAAGTCAAATTCAAGCAGAAGGTACGCATCATGCTTGTCCTCACCGGCGCTGGTCCCTACGTGCGACAACGGCACCCGCAGGGGCCGCCGCCCTCCAAGAAGCCGCCCCGCATCCCGCCAACGTATGTCGATGTTTGTCAAGTTGACTTCCGCGAGCACGGCGGCTTCCAGCTTTCCCGCAACACCCGACGCCTGCATCATACGCCGCCCGAACAGCGGCCCAGTGGGTGATATCTCGAAGGCGTCGCACCTCGCCTGTTCCGCAGCGGCATCGTCAACGCGAAACGACGCGCCGTTGCGGTGCTTCCACGCGATGTCGCCTGCTGCAAGGCGGTCGATGCTGTCGATTCGTCGTGCCAGCGTCTGATTGAAGAGCTCACTTTGCAGCGAGGATACGTAGAATCTGCGCATTGTATGATCGATGGCACGCCATCCCCGACGGGCGTCGTGTTCAGACTCCATTAACACGCGGCAAACACGTGCATTCTCAGGGGAACTGCGTGCCCAGGAGGCAGCAGCACCTGCTAGATCGCCCTTATCGTACAGGTCGCGCGCCCGGCGGACGTCCCCATGATCTACCGGGCCCGCACGACCAAGAATCAATGCCAGGGCTTCGTCGTAGTCACCTCGAACCACGGCCAGGCCAACCGCAGCGTTGTCGCCTCGGGCGCCGAAGCGCTGTGGCCCGAAGTAATTCGGTACGCCTCTGGCCTTCAGTACATCGAGAACCGCCCTTGCGTTTGGCAGCGGCCCTTTGAGGCAGCCGCGGATCTTTATGGAAAAACGATTGCCCGCGAGATGTCCGAGTTTCAACTTGTTCCCGTGGCGATTGACTGAGACCACCTTGATTCCATCCAGGCTGAGGCGCTCGATTCGCCGGGGCTCAGCGTGTTCCACGCTAAGAACCTGCCGCGTGACGCCGTGGGCATCTTTGAGTCCCGCATAGCC
Source organism: Phycisphaerae bacterium (assembly GCA_046757145.1). Taxonomy (GTDB): domain Bacteria; phylum Planctomycetota; class Phycisphaerae; order UBA1845; family UBA1845. The sequence goes on from JBHHXS010000356.1 coordinate 1,281, forward strand.
GATATCCTGAGGACGCTTCCCTAGCTGCCTTGCGATAAGTCGTACAGCTCGCAGCGTGGGCATTCCGCGCTTCTCAATGGTAAAGAACACGTGGGTGCCGTCGCCGCACGGGCGGTACAGTGGAAGCTCCTCGACAATGAAGTCGTCGTCAAAACGCTTGATGACTCCGCCGATCCCTGGTTGGCCTGGCGTCAGATATGGCAGTCCGGCACCGGCAGAAGCATGACCTGATGTCAGCACCGCGAGACACTCCGGTGCTTGTCGAGCAATGCCAGGATTCGCGTGATGACTGGAGGAAGCGGCGCTTCAAAGGTGATGGGGCGCTCGAGTATTGGATGCACCAACTGCAACCGCCGCGCGTGCAGCGCCTGATGTTGTATGAGTGGCGCGGAGGTGTCGTTTCCCCAGCCAGGCTGCCCGGACGGGGCGTTGCCCCCCATGAGATCAACTTCGCTTACAACGTTGCCTCCGTACAGTGTATCACCCATTATGGGGTGCCCTATGGAGGACATGTGCACGCGAAGCTGATGGGTTCTCCCAGTCTTGGGAAACAGCGCGACCGTGGTGTAGCCCTTGTAGCGCTTCTCCACCCGATACTCCGTGATGGCTTCCTTGAACATGGCCTGGCGCGGCGGGTCCGCACTGTGGAGGATCACCCGCTGGGTGGTCTCGGGGTGAACCGCCAGCGGTTTGTTGATTATGTCGGCATCAAGCGCGATGCTGCGTTCGCAGATTGCGAAGTACTCTTTGCGAACGGTACGCCGTTCGAATTGCAGCGCGATGCGCCAATGAGCCTCATCGCACTTCGCGATGAGCATTACACCGGTCGTGTTCTTGTCCAGTCTGTGCATGATCCCAGGCCGAAAAGGATCATCACCGCGGCTGAGGCTGGCCGCATGAAAGGCAACGGCGTTGGCGATGGTGCCCAACTGTGTGGCCCGGGCCGGATGGCAGATGATGCCCGCGGGCTTGTTGATCGCAAGCAGCCACTCATCTTCGTAGATGATATCGATTGGGATATCCTGGGGAACCACTTCGCTCGGAACGGGTGGGGGAAGAACGATCTCTATGGTATCGCCCGGCGCAGGCTCGTAGCTTGCCTTGGCCGACCGGGAGTTTACCGTTACAAGACCGTCTTTGATGCACCTCTGCAGCACCGTTCTCGACAGCCGCGGGTACCGGTCGTGAAGGTACTTGTCCAGCCGGCGGCCAACGCCGCGCTTCCCGATGCGATGCCGGAAAACTTCCGGCTCAGCGTCGGAATCGGCGCTGGTGTCGCCCGCCTGCGTCGGGTTCTCGTCGTCCGTGGTCATTAGCTATGCCCAAATTCGATAGAATGATGGCCGACGCCGCCTTACTACGGCGGCGCAGCTACAGTCGGCGACGACGGCGTGCCGGGCGGAAACGCCCTCCCAGTGTCTTGGGACGCGACCTGGGAGATTGGTGCGATGGGCCTGCTGCCACGGGCGCCTCATCGCCCGTCGACTCGGGGGCGCGTCTGCGGTTCTCCCTGAACCGCGCCGGCCGCCTCGCTTCCTCAGCCGGCGTCGGTACAAAGCCGGCAACCGTCCTCTCCGGTATCTCCTTGTTGATCAACATCTCCACGTTGGTTAGTTCCTTTCCTTCCGCCGCGGTGATGAAATTGACCGCCACACCAGTCGCCCCCATACGTCCGGTGCGGCCTACACGGTGGACGTAGACCTCAGGGTCGGGGGGGATGTCATAGTTGATGATGTGGGTTATGGCGCTGACGTCAATCCCACGGGCTGCCAGGTCGGTGGCCACAAGCACCTTGATCTTATGCTTGCGGAACTGGTCCATCACTCGATCGCGTTTCCGCTGCACGAGATCGCCGTGGATTTCCTTCGCGCTGAGGCCCGCATTATGCAGCTTCTTCGCAAGCTTGCGCGCCCCGTGCTTGGTATTGCAGAATACCAGC
>JBHHXS010000357.1:0-3211 GCA_046757145.1 Phycisphaerae bacterium
AGGTCGGCTCTGTGGAATCCGCCCAGGGATCGGAGCAAACGCCCCCGGAGCGCAAGAGCAGACGTCCAAGACGCCCGCGTCGTAGCGGCGGCAGCAGACCCGGTGGCGGCGGGCGCGTGCGAGGACTCGCCGCACTGCCCGAGCGCTCGTTCTTCGGGGGCGACATGCCCGTCAGTCTGCAGACCTACCGAAAGCTGAGAAACGTCGAGACCTCACGCGGCGAGTTGACCAACGGCCATCTCGTTGCCTACCTCGATGAACAAGACGCAGGAAAGAGCCCCGCCATCAACAAGTTCCACGTTCCGTCGGACAAGCGATTGCTTCACCTCAACACCGGGCGTCTGCAAGCGCGCAGCGGGGTGGGGGGGGCGCTGAGCCGGGCGGTGGCGGTGGCGCAGAACTACATTGTCACGGATTCGCAGGGCAGGCAGTATAAGGTCATCGGCAAGTACGCCATCGCTGACGTCGAGGGCCGGCAGATCATGGAAATCCAGTATTTCCCGGAACAGGCCGGCACGATCGGTGGACTCGGGGAGTTCGATCAGATCACGGACCGCCACCTTACAGGCCGGTACGAGCTGGTGACGCTGTTCCTTGTCGAGCCCGGTGCCAAGATCGTCTCGTTCAGTACGGGGGGATCCGCCTCGCGCCGAGATGACTTGAAAGAAGAGAACCTGGTAGCACCGCAGTAGTCTCTTTTCGGCATGGGCATGGGCATGAACATGAGCATGGGCATGAGCATGAGCACGTTGGCAACCCGGCACGGTCCGTGGCACTTACAGGGTGAAACCTGGTCGGCCAATCCGAGCCGCGAGCGCAAGCGAGCTGATCGATCACACGGGCGCCGTCGGGTTCCTGCTGTGCATGGGCGATTCCGCTACACGCGACGCGGGCTCGCTGATTCCGCTACGCGCTCGCCGTATGGTGATGCGTTGGAAGAATCTTGCTCATACACTGAAACCGACATAGTGTCTGCGGTGTCTCGGTCGAGCATTAGGAACGGTGACCGTCACTTGTACGGTCCTTGCGGAACGTGCGAGATACATCGGCGGCGTAGCTCAGCTGGTTAGAGCGTGGGATTCATAAACCCAAGGTCCCCGGTTCGATCCCGGGCGCCGCTAGTATCCTTCTCCCACTTTGATCCGCGCTGCATCGTGTCGCTCTACTGACGCGCACGTGTCACTCACGGCGGTTGCGCCGCGTGCAGGCTTGGACGCATTGGGCGGCGCACTGCGCGTTCAATCACTCCGTACCCGGCACGAGCCGCCGTGCTTGGCGTGGTAGTCCTGGTGGTACTCCTCGGCCTCGTAGAAACGCCCGGCAAGCTCGACCTGTGTCACGATCTTGCGTTCGCGGAATCGGGGGGAATCTTGGAGCTCCTTGATGTAACGTCTTGCCTGCTCCAACTGTTCGTCGCTGGATGCGAAGATAGCCGAGCGATACTGCGTGCCGACGTCAGGCCCCTGGCGATTGGACTGACTGGCGTCGTGAAACGCGAAGAAGCGCTCCAACAGCTCGCGATAGGTCACGCGGTCGGCATCGTAGGTAACTCGTACGGTTTCGGCGTGGCCGGTGGTTCCCGTGCAGACCTGCTCATAGGTGGGATCCTGCAAAGCACCACCCATATAGCCTGAGACGGCATCGATGACACCAGCCACCTGCTGGAAGCGATCTTCGACCCCCCAGAAGCAGCCTCCGGCGAAGTAGGCGGTTGCTGCCTGCACCGGGCGCGATGCCTGGGGCAATTGCTCGCCCTCCTTGTAGAAACGAAGTGCAGCAGAGTTCAGACAGTAGCGCAAGCCCGTAGGCTGCGGGCCATCGTTGAATACATGACCAAGATGTGACCGGCACCGCGCGCACTGCACCTCGGTGCGGATCATGCCGTGGGTCGTATCGGGCTCGTTTCGTATGTGTGCCTGGTCTACGGGCTGTGTGAAGCTCGGCCAACCGGTGCCGGAGACGTACTTTGCCGCCGAGGCAAACAGCGGCAGCCCACAGAGGCGGCAAGTGTAAATGCCGTGCTCCTTGTTGCCGACCATGTTGCCGCGGAACGGCCGTTCCGTGCCCTTGCCGAGCAGAATCTGACGCTCTTCGGGCGTCAGGCCGCTCGCCAGCTCGTCTATTCGCTCGCGGGATAGGGGAGAGAGATCGTAACCGGGTTTCGAGTACACCGGCTGGTCGTCCGACGGCTTGGCTTGTGCCCCTGACATGCGTTCCGGCCTTTCCTTCTGCGACGCTTTGCCCGTGATGGCCAACGTGGGAATCCCAACGGCAAGTATGACGATGCCGCCAAGAGACGTCACTACGGCTGCTTTCATCGGAGACTCCCTGCAGCGATCACCCGCTGCTTACCCGTCTTTCGCGTCGGTTTCTCATGGTAATATAGTCGCGCCGCAGGATAGAGTCCCGCGTTTGCGGTTGGAGCGCGGTCTTCTCACCGATATGTTGAATCCCGGCACGCCCGCGAGGATTGGAAGACCATGCCGAAACGAAGCGGGCAGCGTCGGGGAGACAGCGCGTTTCGTAACCTCCCTTTGCAGGCGCTACGCACCCGTCCCGTCAAGCGTTATGCGATCCTCAGATTTGATGCGGAGCTCGGGGGTCAGCTCTTTGTAGCTTAGCACCACCACCTCGGGGTACTCCAAGGCAACGAGCTCGCGAACGAACCGCCGAACGGACGGGTCCGATAGTATCACGGGAGTCTGGGATAGATTCCTAGGCGGTTGCACCGTCCGCCCTACGGCGGAGAGGATGTCAACGGTCGTCTCCGGAGGCATCGACAGCACGGCACCAGCTTCCGTCTGAATCGTGGACTCGCGGATTATCTGCTCAACCGTGGGATCGACCATGTAGACGCGCAGCGTCGTGCGTCCGCTGGCGTAACGTGTCGAGAGCATGCGCCCGAGATCCCTGCGCACCAGCTCAGTGAGTTGCCCTGCGTCCTTCTCGTGCTGCCCCCAGCGGGCAAGCGATTCCATGATCTGGCGAAGATCGCGAATGGGCACCTCCTCCTTCAGCAAGCCCTGCAGGACCGCTGTGACGTGCTGCATGCTGAGGTTCTTCGGAACAACCTCATGCACGAGAGCCGGGAAAGTCTCCTCCATGTTGTCCAGTAGACTCCTGGCCTCTTGAATGCCTAGGAACTCAGCGGAGTTGCGTCGCAGGGCCACGGCCATATGCTGCATGACAACGTCACGCGCGGAAAGCACCT
>JBHHXS010000358.1:0-3204 GCA_046757145.1 Phycisphaerae bacterium
TGACGAAGCGGTTCTTCACCACCGCCGGCAAATCCGCCGTCTGAATCGTGTCGCCCTGAACATAAACCTGCGCCGAAAGTCCCACTGCGTGCTGACTACTCGCCGTGCAAGTGCCTGAGCCCGCACAGTCCGTGTTGGTCGTACAACTGGAGCCCGGCTCTGTGCCGCCCACGCAACCGTTTTCCTTGGTCAGTGAGAATAGATTGCCGAAGTCGATGCCGAGCAGATTACCCTGGGGCGTGCCGTTGCTATCAACCTCGACGCCGTCCCAGTCGAGGTCATCAAGCGTAAGCGTGATGCCGTCGCCCGCCGTAAGGTTCGTATCGTCGCTGATGTCCACTGTGCCGCGCACGATGTCCTGGCCGCTGAGCGTGATGTAGTCGGGTGTACCCGAGACTGTTACTGCACTATGGTGCGCGGAGCCACTGTGGATGGCGTCAACGGTCGGACTGGCCCAGGTGCCACCAAGTTCTCCCGCTGGGGCCGCACCGCCATCGAAATCAATATCCGAGCCAGTGAGTGTCAGCGCGTCACCGGCCGTTACTACCGTGCCAGGGGCCTCGGATGCCGATAGCCCGCCCGCGTCGAAGGAATACTCGGCCACACCGTCGTCATCTATGTCCAGGTCGCACTTGGTCCCGTCGCACGCCAATTCGAGGATTTTCTGTGTTCCGCTCGTTATTGTTTGGCGCTTGGTGGTGACCGTCACAAAGTCATTGTTCGCAATGATCGAGTTGGTGCAGCCGTTGCGCACTCCGACATCGACGTTTTCGAGATGGTTGTCGACGATCATCGTGTCGCTACACGTAGCCGCTGCTGCGCCATCGCGCTCGGTATTGATCGCCCTCTGGCTTGTCGTCGCGTCCCCAGTAATGATGTTATTCGCGATCAGGTTCCCCTTGCAGACCTTTGTGGTGTTGTCGCAACGTAAGTTGACGCCCCGCACGGCCGAGAGCGCCTTCATCTTGATTGTGTTGCCGACGACATTGTTGTAGCTAAGCGCCGCATTTGCGCCATTTACCAGGTCGATCCCGGACTCCGGGTTGGCGTCCCCTCCACTCTCGACCGTGTTGTTGCTGACCGTGACATAGGAGGATTGGTCAACGGTGATCCCCGAAGTCCCGCTGTTCTTGACGATGTTCGCCGATACCGTCGAGTGGTCCGATCTCGCGACCTCGATACCAAGGGACGTAGGGCTGTTGACCACGTTGCCGGCCACAGAACTATTGGGGCTCAGCGCCAGCGAGATGCCAAAAGTGCCCGGCGAGTCGATCACGTTGCCCCGGATCGCCGCCTGGCCGATTGTGTTGGTCCAAAATTCAATGCCCATGGCGGCCGGAGATTTGCAGTAGTTGTCCGCTATCAGCGCGTTATCGCTTTGGTTCCCGACCCAGATGCAGTTACCCGTGGCCCCCACGGTATCAATATGGTTGCGCGAGATGATGACACCGGGGGCCGCCTGATTCATGTGAATTGTATGGGCACCAGAACCCGCACCGCTACCCATGTCCTTGAATACGTTGTTAATGATCTTCAGTCGCGTGACCGACGTATTCCCGACCGTGCGAATCCCATATTGATCGTGGTCGTGGAAATTGACGCGGCGTATGACGATATTGTCGAGCGCCGTAGTCGTGTGATCGAGTTTGATCGCCGCGCCGTCCGTGTTGAGCTGGTTCGCGGCGTTACCGTCGAGGCTCAGGTCTTCGATAACCACGTTAGTTATGCCGGTAGTCATAGCCAGCATGTTTGTGTTGACGGCGGCCGAAGAAGACAGCTTGAGAATCGAACTTGGACCCTCACCGCGCAACACGACGTTCGACTTGAGGTTGACGACGGTCAACAAGACGCATGTGCCCTCTGGGACATACACAATGCCTCCGCCGGCCGTATTGGCAGCGTCTATCGCGGCTTGTATCTCGGTCGTATCATCCATTGCCCCGTCGCACGCCGCAGAGTAATCCGTAACGATGTTGTAGACATCGTCGTCGTTTCCCGTCTGGCACTCGACGCCCGTCCCAGCAGATGTCCCACCCAAGACCTGCGCATCGGTACACGCCGAGGCGAGGTTGGTCGCCGTTATCGCATCCGTCCCGCCCAGGCTGTGCTCGGAGGCATGAGTCTCCTCTTCAAGGTCCGCCGTGACATCGGTTCCCGCGTTTTGTGTCAATGAGAATGTGACCGTATCTGTAGCAGAAGCCCCAGTGGCAACTATAGGCGCGGTGCCCGTCAAGGCCAGGGTATCGGTTGCGCTGTCCGCAACGGGGTCCGTTCCGCTAGACGCATTTATCGTTTCAAACAAGTTCTGTGATCCCCCCACTGCCGGAGTAGTCCAAGCGGGGGTTCCAGAGCCATCACAGGTGTAGACAGCGTTTGTACTCTGTTGAAAACACTGCTCACCGTCGCTGCTCGCGTCACAGGTGAGTAGAGTGCAATCTGTAGCGTGGGTCTGAATCGACAGTAGTGTCTCGTCTATCTGGGTGCGTCCGATTACGGCAGTGTTGATATTGCAGGTGGCATCAAGATCCGTAGTACCGCACACCTCGTCACGCTCGTTAATCCCCGAGACGTTCGCGTCAGGGACATTTGCCCACGTAACGGCAGCCGTTAGATCATTGACCTCGGCACTTGCCGGGAGTGACCCTATCGTGATGCGCTTCTTGGCGTTAGTCGCTGCCGAGTCCTCAATGAGCAGCATGTCCGCGCTGACCGGGGTTGCCTTGAGCGTGATGGTGCTAATCTCAGAGGCCGTATCATCGTGTATAGCGGTATTGTCGGTCCCAGGACCACCAGCTACATAACCACTATGATCTACCCCAGGATCGGCGTTAGGAGAGAAGATCGTATCGGCGTCAACCCCATCAGCGTCCAGGAAGCCCTGCCGTAAGACCGAGGTCGCAGCTCCGTCGCAGTATTCGATGGACCCGTCGTCCATGACCTGTGCCTTACCCTGGTTACTGACACCACATGTTAGGCTGGTCACGCCACCGTCGGCCAGGAAGTTGGCCTCGCCAGAGGCCGTAGCGAACGAGCGGTTGGCCGATATGTCGCCGCCGCCCGAGAGTCCCGCACCAGCAGTAAGTGTCACGCCGGTGTGCGCAACGTGCTCATCGGCAACAAAGTTGGTCAGCGTGTCGTGATCCACCGCATCGCCACCACCACTCGCGTGTTCGGAGGCATGAGTCTCTTCCTCAAGATCGGCCG
>JBHHXS010000359.1:0-3143 GCA_046757145.1 Phycisphaerae bacterium
TCTACGAGGGTACAAGCGAGATTCACCGCCTGGTGATCGCACGGTCGCTCGCGAATTAGGCATAGAGCAGTATGCCCGGGGGTAAGGTCTCCGAGAGGCAGGCTCTGGAACGATGAGAGGTCCACCGAGTCATCCACAATGCCTTGGATCGGCTTGAACGGCGATACCCTTAGCATTGCGTGCGACGACTGGAGGTTTTGGCCCTGTCGCGGATCGCACGCTCGAGCTTGCAAACAGCGACGTCGGTTTTCTCGCCGAATGCCCGAGACGCGACACTCAGGCAGGCCAGCGAGCGAAAGCCGGGCATACTGAAGAGAGGCAATGAGCAATGATAACTAGCGATAAGCGAATCGCCGTGATTGGGGCTGGGACGATGGGGCGTGGCATTGCCCAGGTTTTCGCCCAGACGGGATACAACGTGTGCATATGTGACGTCGTTCCCGCGGCACTCGAATCCGCGATGGGCCAGATCAATAAGATGCTGGACCGGGCGGTCGAGAAGGGGAAGATGTCGGCAGACGATGCCGGCGCCGCGAGGAAGAACTTGCACCCCACGGCGAAACCGGCGGACATCGGCAAGTGCCCGCTGATCGTCGAGGCTGCTACCGAGAAGCTCGGACTGAAGCTGGAGCTTCTCAAAGAGGTGCAGAAGTATCTGTCCGACGGTGGTATCCTCGCCAGCAACACGAGCAGTATCAGCATCACACAGCTTGCCGCTGTCACCGAGCGCCCCGACCGCTTCATCGGCATGCATTTCTTCAACCCGGTACCGCTGATGAAGCTCGTTGAAGTGGTGAAGGGCCTGCAGACAAGCGACGAGACGGTGGCTGAGGCGATTGCCGTTGCCAAGGAGGTGGGCAAGACTCCGGTCCAGTGTAATGATCACCCGGGGTTCGTATCCAACCGCGTGTTGATGCCCATGATCAACGAGGCGGCCTTCGCATTGCAGGACGGGGTCGCTGAGGCAGAGGCGATCGACGAGATCATGAAGCTCGGTATGAACCATCCGATGGGGCCGCTTGCCCTTGCGGACCTGATAGGCGTGGACGTGTGCTTGTTGATTCTGGAGGTTTTGCACCGTGATTTAGGCGAGGACCGCTATCGCCCGTGCCCGCTATTGCGTAAAATGGTCTATGCCGGGCTACTGGGGCGCAAATCCAAACGAGGATTCTACAGCTATGAGTAGGACTCAGGTGAAGGTTGATATAAACGGCGCGCACGCTGCCATTACCCTCACCACCGAGGGGGCGATCAACGTGGCGTCCACCGAGGTGCTCAACCAGCTTCGCGAGGCGGTCGCCAGCGTCTCCCGCGCTTCCGGTGTCAGGACAACCGCGGTCCAGGCGGAGGGCAAGGTTTTCCTAGCTGGGGCGGATATTAAGGAGATGGCCTCCTTTTCGGCCGGACAGGCCAAGGCGTACGGGTCGCTGGGGCAGGAGGTTCTCAACGAGTTGGAATCTCTCCCTTCGATCACTGTAGCAGCGCTAAACGGCGCGGCCCTGGGCGGCGGGTTGGAACTGGCCCTTGCGTGTGATTTCCGAATCGCGGTCAAGTCAGCGAAGATCGGCTTGCCGGAAGTGTCTATCGGCGTGATTCCAGGATGGAACGGCATACCGCGGCTCACGGCGCTCGTGGGTCCGTCTCGTGCCAAGCGTTTATATCTCAGCGCCTTGCCGGTGTCCGCGGAGGAGGGACTCGGTTTCGGGCTCGTCGACGAGATTGTGAATTCGCAGGAGGACCTGGGCCCCCGGGTGGCGGCATTTTGCAATTCATTCAAGCGTGCCTCCCGGACGGCGGTCGCACTGGCGAAGCGCGCCCTACGCAGCGGGGATGACCTTTCCGCCTTTGCAGATTGCTTCGAAACGAACGATCAAACCGAGGGTATGGCTGCCTTTGTCGAGAAGCGGACTGCCTCATGGATGGAGTAACGTCGTGAGCGCGGGGCAATCCGTGGAGCGGGGCGTGCAGTCGAAGGCGCAAGCGGACGTCAGGCCCTTCGTCAGCCCGCAGGACCTGGCCGGCTTTGATCCTGCCATTGCTCTGGGTGAGCCCGGCGCGTTCCCGTTTGCCCGCGGCCCGCATCGGACGATGTACCGGGACCGGCTTTGGACGATGCGGCAGTTCTCCGGTTTCGGCTCCGCGGACGACACGAACAGGCGATTCAAGTACTTGCTCGAGCATGGGCAGACGGGTCTAAGCACGGCGTTCGACCTCCCTACGCTCATGGGACGCGACAGTGACGATCCATTGGCACTGGGAGAGGTCGGGCGCTGTGGAGTTGCGGTTGCTTCGCTGGCGGACATGCGGCGGCTCTTCGACGGGATAGACCTTGCGTCCGTGAGCACGAGCATGACCATCAACGCACCGGCGGCGATACTGCTGGCGTTCTATGTCGCGGTGGGCGCCGAGCAGGGCGTTTCGCCCGAGAGGCTGCGGGGCACGCTGCAAAACGACATACTCAAGGAGTTCCACGCTCAGAACGAGTATGTTTTCCCGCCCGGTCCAAGCCTCAATCTGGTGGTCGACACGATAGAGTACGGCACCAAGTTCATGCCCTTATGGAATACGGTGAGCATCAGCGGATACCACATTCGCGAGGCGGGTGCGTCGGCTGCCGAGGAGCTGGCCTTCACGCTCGCCGACGGCATCGCCTATGTCGAGGCCTCTGTCGCGCGGGGCTTGGACGTGGATGCCTTTGCACCGCGCCTCAGCTTCTTCTTCGACGTACACAACGATTTCTTCGAGGAGATCGCCAAGCTGCGGGCGTCGCGGCGCATCTGGGCACACATAATGCGCGATCGCTTCGGGGCGCGTGATGATCGGAGCTGGCGCCTGCGCATGCATTGCCAGACGGCGGGCGTAACCCTGACCGAACAGCAGCCCATGAACAACGTCATGCGTGTGGCCTACCAGGCGCTGGCGGCTGTACTTGGTGGAACGCAGTCGCTGCATACCAACAGCATGGACGAGACGCTGGCGCTACCAACGGAGAGGGCTGCTAAGATCGCTCTGCGCACGCAGCAGATCATCGCGTATGAAAGCAACGTAACACAGACGGTTGATCCGCTTGGGGGCAGCTACTTCGTTGAGAAGCTCACCAATGAGATCGAGTTGCGCATTCCTCTGCTCTCGGCGGCCATGGA
>JBHHXS010000360.1:0-3134 GCA_046757145.1 Phycisphaerae bacterium
GGCAGCTCCACCGGCTGCAGCGGCGACGGAGAAGGAACATGTATATGAGAACAGATTCAGTACGTCTTTGTTCTTAGCTAAGGATCGTACGCGTCGGCGGTTATCCCGATGATCGAGGTACAGGCCGACTGATGCGCCGTCGTATGGACGGACCAAATAGTTCAGACCTAGCTCATGTATCTGCGTTTCTTGCGGCAAGGTCGCCCCGAGCAAGGGTTCAGGCGAGCGCAACGCTGCTAAGGCAGCCTCATCGCTCGCGGTCTCCCCCCTCGTGATCTGCTTTACATATACGGCTTCGCTTGCCAGCGTTCGCCTGTACCAGCGGGCTATCTCCATCACCCAGCGCTTCGCCCCCAAGCGTTTCTCGCGCACCTGTAACACGATGAATCGCCCGTATTTCTCAGCGACGAGTCCCTCCATATCCTCCACGTTGCCTGTAATCAGGCGAAACGAGTCGGTTCCGGACTCGATGATGAGTGGGAGTCGCCGGACGAGGGCTGCGGTCAGGGATCGTTGAACATCGGTTTCACCCTTCAGCGCAGCGGCGAACCCGGGGGCGGGTGCGGAGTTAATGACACGATCCGACCTGCGGTGCGGATGGTGCCATGACAGTCGCTCGAGGTGGAGGAAGTCTGAGCCCGTTGGGCGCCTCCGTGGATCTGGTGCACGCCCCCGCCGGTCAAGTAGCCGCAAACCGGCAGCACGCAACTGAGCTCGCACAACATGCGCCGACGCCGATGTTGTCCGCACGTGAACAAGTGACCTTGTTGCGACGGATCGCAACACGCGGACCTCGGTCGGCGGGATGACGGCATCGCGTCGCGGGCGGCGCGTTTCCCGCCGCTTGTCGTGTGCCGGTCCAATGCCTGTCCGCCTTTTGTCCTGATCGCGCGCGCCGTGCCTCCGCCCGCGCGACGACCCGTGTGACGCGTCGATTAGCGTACGCCGCATCGCAGGTCTGCCGACGACAACGGCAAGATAAGTGTGTAGAATGCGGTTGGAACGAAGGTCTCCACGCAGGGTCCGGAGAGCCTCGCGGTCTTTTGCAAGCAGCAGAATGCCTGACTCCCACCGTCCCAGGCGGTTGACAGCGTCAAGTGTCTCGCTGCGCCCTCGAACGGCAGCGATGATGTCGGTAAGGCCTGTGCCGGGCAGCTCGCGACGGGCGGCCACCTCGACACCGGCCGGCTTAGGGATGACGAGGAAGTGATCATCCTCGAACAGGATTGGTATAAGCTGTTGTGCGATGTAGCGTGGGTTCACAGTCCAAGCCCGTCAGCGCCTCTGAGCGCCTCGCGGTGGAAGAGATGCTCTGTGTCGATTGTGCATGTTATTACAGTATCTACACGGATATAGCAACAGGAATGTAATACAACATTGTGCTGTCGTCTCAGATCAGGACATCCCGAGAGGCGGGGTTCGCATTCGCGTGCGATAACGCGCTATTTACGCCGAGACCGAAGGTGCCCGCCTATCGGTCGCACGTAGGTGCGCCGGCATCGTATACTAAACAGGGCGGCGCAGCGATTGGTCGTGGCGCTATAGTATAGTTCAGATAGTCCGGGGTCTGCTCCGGATAGGCGTATAACGCAGGCACTTGTGCCTTTGGCGTGTTGAATCATGGATTGGGAAGCGCTTAGAGAAGAGTTTCCGATCACTCGGAACTACAACTTCATGAATCACGCAGCCGTCGGGCCGATCAGCAGGCGCGCTGCGGATGCAGTGCGAGCTTATGTCTCTCAGGCTGAACACAACGCGTATCTGCGTGCCGGCTTCTTCAAACGGGTCGATCATGTACGGGCCCAGGCTGCTGCCCTGATCAACGCCAACGCGGATGAAATAGCGTTCGTCAAGAACACCAGCGAGGGGATCAGCTTCGTCGCCAACGGGCTGAAATGGCAAACAGGAGACAACGTGGTCATCTCCAGCGTGGAGTTTCCAGCCAACGTATACCCCTGGCAAGCGCTTAGGCCTAGAGGAGTCGACGTCCGCATGGTCCTGGAAGAGGACGGGCGTATTCCTCTTGAACGGCTGATAGAGGCGACCGACAGTAGGACGCGTGTTCTGTCCATCTCGTCCGTGCAGTATGCCAGCGGGTTCCGCACCGATCTAGCCACACTAGGGGAGTACTGCCAAAGCAAGGGCATACTTCTGTGCGTCGACGCAATCCAGTCCCTCGGAGCCTTCCCCATCGACGTGCAAGCGATGAATATCGACTTCTTAGCGTCGGACGGGCACAAATGGCTGTGCGCACCGGAGGGCACGGGCATCTTCTACGTTCGCAAGGAGCTGCAGGGTCATCTGCAGCCGTCCACGATCGGCTGGCTCAGCATGAAGAACCCGTTCGCATTCGGGAAGTACCAGTTTGAGTTTCATCCTTCCGCCCAGCGCTATGAGGCGGGAAGCTACAACATGCCGGGGATTTACGGCCTTGGCGGAGCGCTCGAGCTGGCGCGGGAGATAGGGATAGAGAAGATCGCGGAACGGCTTTTATTCCTTACCGATCGGCTTACCGATGGATTGCGCAGCAAAGGTTACCGAGTGGTCAGTTCGCGGAGCCCGGCAGAGGCGAGCGGCATTGTCGCCTTCGTCTCGGAGGCACACGATCACGAGAGGATTCAAGCCCATCTCGAGGCTGAACGTCGCATCGTCATCTCGGTGCGCGCCGGTCGGCTGCGCGCCAGTCCATACGTCTACAACACCGAAGGTGAGATCGATCAACTGATCGAAGCACTGCCCAAGCATTAATCGCGAAGGAAGACGCCTGGCTCAACGCCGCTGGCTCAAGGGCAAAGCGCAAGAACCAGGCAGATCCACTCCCCACACCGCCACAAAAGCTCGAAGCTTAGGCGTAGCAACCCCCCGATCGTTCGCGTTGGAAAGCGTACGAAAACCGGCGCGCGATGGGGTTATCGGGCGTCGGACTCGCCGGTGTCAGTCCTGTCAGTCTTGAGAGTACCCTTCACTGGAGGTGAATAGCATCCTATGCTCTGTAAGTGGGCACGCGTTAGCGGGCTACGCTACCTCGTACCCGTGACTTCCACACGAGCCACTACTGGGTGTCAAACGCGGAGCAGTTCCTCGCGCGCTACCGGTGCAGATAGGGCAAAGCCGGCGCGCGTCCGCTACGGACG
>JBHHXS010000361.1:0-3133 GCA_046757145.1 Phycisphaerae bacterium
ACGACCCGCAATGGACGAAGCCCGACTATCGCCGCAACGGCTACGGGGGCCTGGTGACCAACGGCCCGTACCGCTTAGCTGAATGGACCTTCAAGCGCCGTGTAAGGCTGACGGTCAACCCATGCTACCGGGCGGGCGGTGATATCCGTTGTAGTTCCATCGACATGCTTGTCTACGAGAATGCCAGTGCAGCCTTGATGGCTTACGAAGCCGGCGACGTCGACTTCCTCCCTGGAATGGACGTGCCATATGACCACGAGATTGCCAGGCTGGCGCGCAGCGGTGAGCGACCAGACTTCCACTTATGCGATGTTCTAGCTACCTATTTCTTCAACTTCAATTGTATCAGCGACAGCGTTCTAGGGAGGAGCAATCCATTCATTGACGCGCGTGTGCGCCGGGCGTTCGCCCTCGCGGTCGACAAGGAGAGCATTGTCAGCGAGGTCCTGGGGCGGGGCGACCGCGTCGCGTACACCTTCGTGCCCCGAGGAGCCATCCCCGGCTACGACCCGCCGGAATGGACGCCCGGGGACGCCGACGAGGCGCGCAGGCTGCTGCGGGAGGCGGGCTACGCGGATGGCGGCGCGTTGCCGACGATCGATCTGCTCTATCTCGCAAGCGATGAGCGTGTGTGCCAGGCCGTCGCCTACATGTGGGAAAGGGAACTCGGCGCGAACGTCGAGCTCAGATGCAAAGAGCGCAAGACGTTCGCTGAGGACAAGGCCGATCATCGTTTCATGATCGCGCGGGGGAACTGGTACGGGGACTACTACGATCCGACCACCTTCCTGGATTGCCTGGTGACCGGCAACGGGAATAATGACAGCGGTTACAGCAACGCACGTTACGACGCGTTGATGGCCCGTGCCAAGGAGACGCGTTCAGCAGCCCGGCGTGCCGAGCTGCTCAAACAGGCAGAGCGTATTCCCATGACCGAGGATTTCCCGATTCTACCCATCCTGCACTACGCACTCCCCATTGCGATCAACCCGCACATCCGGGGGCTGTATCCGAATCCCCGGCTTCGCTTCCCGTTCAAGTACGTAACGGTCCAGCCATGATGCCGCTCATCCTGCGTCGTTTGCTGTTCGGCATCGTCACCGTCGGGTGCGTCTATACCCTGACGTTCATCATGGTCATCACCATCCCGGGGAATCCTCTGCAGCAGAGCGAGCGCAACATACCGCCTGAGGTGGAGCGAGCCCTCCTCGTTCGCTACAGCATGGACAACAACTGGCTCTACTTCTGCGAGTTCCTCAGCTCTGCGTTGAGGTGGGACTTCGGGCCTACGTTCACCTACAACGACTGGACATGCAACCAGATCATCGCTGATGCCCTGCCTGTATCGGTCATGATAGGGCTGCTGGCGATGCTGGTCGCGGTGCTTGTAGGCGTACCCATAGGAGTGTGGAGCGCAGCGAAGCGGGGAAGCTGGTTCGACGTTACGAGCACGGTGTTGGTGTTGGCGGGCATCTCCGTTCCGACGTTCGTTACAGGCACCCTGCTGCTCATTGTTTTCGGCGTGTACATGAAGCTTGCCCCGGTGGGGGGATGGGGGACGCTGGCGCATCTTCCGCTTCCGGCGTTGACGCTTGCTCTCCCGTTTACCGCGTACATTGTTCGACTCACCCGCATCGGGATGATTGACGCCCTTGGGAGCGACTTCATCAGGACGGCGTTTGCGAAAGGAGCAAGCCGATCGAGGGTCTTGTGGCACCACGGGCTCAAAGTGGCATTCTTGCCGGTGCTTGGCTATTTAGGCCCTGCCACCGCGCAGGCTATGACGGGCTCCTTCATTGTCGAGAAGGTTTTCGGTGTCCCGGGCATGGGCCAGCATTTTGTCAATGCGGCTCTGAACCGTGATGCCGGCCTCATCATGAGCACCGTTCTCGTCTTCGCGACACTCCTTGTGTCCCTCAACCTGGTGATTGACGTGCTCTACGCGTGGTTGGATCCTCGCATAACCGGCGCTGTGTGATGCCCGTGCGCAACGTACATGAACGTCAGGTGCCTTACCGTGCCCGATGGCACCGGCTGAGCCGGAATCCGGCGGCGCTCGTGAGCGCCGGGGTGCTGTTTCTGCTCGTTGTCATAGCAACTGCTACGTTGCCGTTCTCCGCACGATGGTACAACCTGCAGGAGCTGACCGCCGCCGTGCGAGTGCCGCCGTCAGTGACCCCCGTCGTCGCGTACAGTCGTTATGCCGGCGCGCTGGAGGACCCGTTACGGCCGGGCAGGGGTGGCACCTGGTCGGCCGTCGTGCGGAAGCTGGCGCCGCTGGCCCACATGGCGTCCTCATGGCTGGGACACGACGAACTCGGACGGAGTTTGTTGTACCGCCTGTTGCCGGGATTCCTGATAACCATGTCTATCGGGCTGGTGGCTGCGGCGCTGGCGGTGGTCATCGGAACCGGTTGGGGTACGGTCGCGGCGCTACTCGGCGGACGAGTCGATCTTGTGATGATGCGTGTAGTCGATGTTTTGTACGGCCTACCTTACATACTCATGGTGATCCTGTTAAAGATTGGCCTGAGGCGACCTTTGACTGCGTTGCTTGGCGGGAACACGAAGTACTCTGATGTAATCATTCTACTTGTGGCCATTGGCGCAGTGAGCTGGCTGACCATGGCCCGTGTGATTCGCGGTCAGGTGCTGTCGCTGCGGGAGCGGCCCTTTGTAGAGGCGGCCCGCGCCGCTGGTGCCGGGCCGTGGCACATTCTCCGCCGCCATCTTCTGCCTAACCTCGCAGGGCCGATCGCCGTCTACGCCACGCTTGTCGTGCCGCAGGCCATCCTGCAGGCGGCGTTCCTAAGCTTCCTGGGCATTGGCGTCCAGCAGCCGGTCCCGTCGCTCGGCAGGTTGGCAGCAGACGGCGTCGAGGCGGTCAACACCTTCGTTGCGTTCTGGTGGTTGCTGGTCTTCCCTTGCGGTTTGCTGGTGATAACGCTCTTGGCGCTGAACTTCCTGGGCGATGCTCTTCGCGACGCTTTTGATCCAAAGCCGTCGATCGCAGCCTTGACGTAGGCCGTTCGTCCCTTACGCACGCCATCGACTGCGCCGACAGCCCTGCAACGCCGCGTGCGTGACAGTTTAGGCGGCGTCGCCCAGGGTCTCCTGGCGATGGTGGTCTGGG
>JBHHXS010000362.1:0-3077 GCA_046757145.1 Phycisphaerae bacterium
ATTACCTCCGCAGACTAGATGCGGGCCAGATGCCGCAACGACCCTTCTCGGACGTCTGATGTTCCCGGTGCGGCATCTTCAGCGAATCGCCTTGTTCATGTAAGGGGAGCAGCATCTTGCCGTTGATAGCGAAGTCTTGCCATTGTCCTCCTCTTCGCTCACCAGGCTCGCCTCCCACGATTGAGAACAGGTTGGAAACACTTCGGGTTTGAGCGTGGAGACCGGACGGCTTGAGCACGCCATTCACCGTGCGCGATTCGCTCCCGCTGAGCCCGCCGGTTACTCGGGAACACGCTTTGGGTGTGCGCCCGCGCCAAGTCTTGCTGATTAAACAGCGGCGCAGGTAAGAACCGGCAAGGAGGTCCTCCTTCCCTCGCCGACTGTGCCAGCCGATCTCTGCAGGTCTTCACGCGCGGCCTGGGGAGTTCCAGGCAATGCATGATCAGCAGCGGTCCCGCTGACACCGCGCATGGGGATGCGGCTGGCGGGCGGCGCTGTTCTGCGCCGGATGTTTCCGCGCCACAGGCGCATAGTCCATCCGAGTGTTCGGCGCATCGTGTACACCAGGCCCCACATGCCGAGCAGCTGCCAAACAGCGTCAGCTAGATACAACCCGCTCTTAGGGCGCACCAGGGCAAGGAGGAAGCGCATCGGATTGTAGAAGTAGAGGTAACCAGCAAGGATGTTCAGTTGCTTCCGCCAGGGCTTAGCATGCTGAGACGCCACGACATAGTTCCCGCTAAGCATGTGCTCTTCCACCTGTCTTCCTGCAACGCTGTCGTAGGCCATTCCTGAGGTGTATGTCCCACAATACAACTTCGAGCCGGTAGCGGGCACCAACATCAGCACCTGCATGCTGATCGCACCGGCCTTCCGCAACAGCCTGATCTGGTTCAGCAGACCGTAGGGTTCCGGGCCGTGGCTGATCAGCGGCTGGCCGTCGTGGTGTATCATCATGGGCATCGGACAGATGCCGTGTTTGCGCAATAACCTGAACGTCTCGCTCGTCTTGTCGACACTCTGGCCCTTCTTGACCAACGTGGCTGTCATGTCCTCGACGCCAAGCCACAGCGTACGAACACCCGCCTTGCGCACTGCCGACAGATGGTCCTTGAGTCGCAATGTGTCATGTACGGTCACCTCTGTGCCCCAGCGGATGCGCTTGCGAATGGGTCTACCGTCCAACTCAGTACGGGCGAGGGTCTCCACGATGTCAAGCGTTTGGGTCGTGTCGTTGAAGAAGTTATCGTCGGCGCCGAAGAAGCGGCGCATACCGTACGCCTTATACAACCTGCTGAACTCGTCGGCAACGCGTGCCCCACTCTTGACGCGGTGCTGCCGCTGGTTATACGCGGGAATCGGGCAGTAGGGACACGCGAACTTGCACCCGAGCGTGAGCACAAGCGAGCCGATCGGACTATACCTGCCTACCTCGTCAGGCGGCAAGGCGCGTACGGACAGCGTGGGTCGCGTGCCCGGCGGCTCGAGCAGTCTGTACCCCAGCACCGGATGCGGTAGTTCGTCTAGATCGCCGACCAGGCGCTGAACGCCCGTGTCGACCAATTCCTCGGCAACACCGGCCTCGTTGGTCCGCGCATAAACCAGACCGGGAATGTCGTATAAGATGCCGGTGTCGCGCGCCCGCATGAATGTCCTCCGCAGCGGCTCGCCTCTTGCCCGAATTGACAGCAGAACCTCAAGCAGGCTCAACAGGACGTATTCTTCGCCGGTAATGGCAACATCCGCTGCCCACGGATCGCGTGGGTCGGCGCTGAAGACGTCCCAGGGCTCGTAAATGGTCTTCGGTCCGCCGGCAACAATCAGCGGTCGGTGAGCGGTGTTGAACCGGCAAGCGTCCCGGATCAGGGCCTCACATGCGGCTGAGTGAATCTGCATGCTCGAGACCATGAACATGTCTGGAATGCGTCCGTCCAGGCGCATCTGCGACGGGCGGAAGTTGGGGTTCCACTGCTGTAGCACTATCCGGGTTTTAGCGAACCCCGAGTCGACCAAGGCGGATCCGATCGCCCGTACACCCGCCGGTGCCATGTTTCTGGCTGCATAGACGAACGGCAGCATCCGTGTGCGGTGGTCGAAGGCGCACGTTATCACGCTCGTCAGCTCATGCCGGGGGGCGACCTTGCGCAGGCGTTGGCCCAAGCGGACCAACTCGCCCGGTTTGAGCAGTTCATCATTCTTTGAACGACGGGGGAGCTCCATATTCTCGTCCTTGCTATTTGCGACTCTGCGCGGCGCAACCTCAGTCGTGCGCCCTAATCCGACCTTCTGACATCCAGTGTCATGTTCATCATTGCTTGCGGTACTGCTGCCTACGGAAGCAGCATGCTTCGACCGTCGTACGAGAACGCCTGACCGCTGGGCACACGCACTCCACGCACAGTCTCGACTAATCTGCCCTTTACGTCAACCTGAAGGCCTCATCATCATCGGCCTTCCTGCCCCTTAATCCCGCATGTTTCATCGGTTTCTTGTCATTGGACGAAGCGGCTGCGCCGCAGGAGTCGGCGGTGAGCGAGTACGGGAGTAGTACGGGTGTGCGTCGGGGGCGCCGGAGGCGTGGTATCCTGGAGGTTTCCGGCTGTGGGGCTGGAGTCTCGTTGTTGGTTTACTACTTGGAGGATATCACGATGACCGAACTCAGAACACGCATGATCGAGGACATGAAGCTGGCCGGCCATTCGCAGGGCACGCAGGACGCGTACATCCGGGTGGTTCGGCAGCTGGCCGGGCATTTCCGAGTCTCGCCCGACCAGCTCACCGAACGCCAAGTGCGCGACTACCTTATGCACCTGCGTGAGGTTCGCAAGGTGGCCAAAGGCACGTTCTGTGCTCACTTCTTCGGAATCAAGTTCTTCTTCGTCAACACCCTGGGCTACGACTGGCCGCTGCTCACGAAAAAAAAGTCCGCCAGCCCCATCGTAAACGCCTGCCCGACGTTCGAAGCGATGCGGACTGCCGCCGCCTGATCACAGCGATCAAGAAGCCCGTCTACCGCGGCTGTTTCGCCCTTGTCTACGCTTGCGGTCTGAGGATCGGCGAAACCGTTGCGCTACCCG
>JBHHXS010000363.1:0-3039 GCA_046757145.1 Phycisphaerae bacterium
CGACGGCCCAACGATGCGTCTTGACGACCCGAAGGCGAATAGGACGTCCTCGGAGTATCGTCGCGTTGAGACGTCCGGTTCTGTAAATCGCTGCCGTCGCGTCAACCTGACAGCCAATCGCGACGGATTAAAATCGGGGAGTTCAGGGACGTACCGCGAGGCCGATGCTGAACCACCTGAGGCGTCCTGCCCATTGCGGGGGTTGTGCCAACGGGCCGGCTAAATCACGCCACCCCTTCTAACACCTGCATCGACTGGACCAAGACGTCGACCTCCATGCCGATAAAGGGGTAAGCTCGGGATACGTGTAATAGGTAGTCACTTTGTTGGCCGCCGGGTCCGCTCCGAGAGCATGCTCTGCCGTGATATGCTCTCGTTGAGTTTAACGGCACTGTGCAGGTTTCTCAGACGCGGCACGGCGCATGCGGTGACGCTACCACACCGGCTCGCGTCAGAGAAGCGCCAAGGCACGAAATCGCGGGATGTGGGGCTCAGGCGGTGCCGCGCTTGCTATGGGGATAGTGGCTGCGCGCGGGTGGTTTGGCACGGCGTTTGAGGCGGGCGGGCCTCTCGTGTCGCACGGTTTGGCGTGGGGGTTGGGCGGTCTGGCGGCGGCAACGGGGGGTGTTTCGCGATGGTTGCCCGGTTTCAGGGGGACGTGAGCGGGATTGAGGCCGAGCGCTACCATTACCGGCCGGGGGCCAGATTTTAAAGTCGTTGTTTATGTCGCGATGTGCCGTGTGACTAATCATGGCGGGCCTCGCGGTGGCGAGCGGACTGGCGGCGATGGCTTGTGTCTCGGATCGCAGCCACGCTCAAAGGTCTCGATGACGATCATGCGACCGCCGCAGCATGGGCACGGCGCGCGCGCGATATTGGCTTCGTCTCTCTCCGACGTGCTGTCTGGCTCGGGCGAAGGCTCGACGGTGGCCTTCGGAACGTTGAGCAACTCCCGCGCCTTTGCGACATTTGCAGCCCGGTTGCCGTTGGCCAACAGTCCGTAGTGGCGAATGCGGTGGAACCGTTTGGGCAGCACATGGCTCAGGAAACGGCGGATAAACTCGTCGACCGGCAGCGTCATGGTTTTGTAACGCCTCGACCCCTCGAGCCGATAATCCTTCCATTTGAAGGTGACGCCATTTTTATCCACCTTGACCAGGCGCCGGTTGGAGATGGCGATGCGGTGGGTATAGCGGGAGAGATATGCGAGTACGGCTTCTGGCCCGCCGAACGGCTCCTTGGCGTAGACCACCCATTCGGTTTTGCGCAGCGGCTTGAGAAAACGAGTGAATGCAACCTCGTCGGCAAGGTGTGCGTGATCACCGAAGAACTTTAGGCGGTTTGCGCCGTGCGCGGCGATGAGCATCTGGAGTAATAATCGCCGGAACAGACGCGACAAAACCCGCACTGGCAGGAAGAACTTTGGTCGGCATGAGACCCACTGGGATCCATCGCCGGAGATCCCACCACCCGGCACAATCATATGCACGTGGGGATGATGCGTCATCGCTGATCCCCACGTATGCAGAACCGATGTGATGCCGATCTTTGCCCCGAGATGCTTCTTGTCGGCTGCGATGATCAGCATTGTCTCGGCGCTGGCCTTGAACAGCAGGTCATAGATCACCCGCTTGTTCTGAAAGGCGATATCGGCGATTGGCGCCGGCAGAGTGAAGACCGCGTGGAAGTAGCCGACCGGCAGCAACTCCGCCTCGCGCTTTTCCAGCCAGTCCCGTGCCGCCGCCCCTTGGCACTTCGGACAATGTCGGTTGCGGCAACTGTTGTAGGCAATGTGCGTGTGCCCGCACGCGGCGTTCTCGCAGCGTGCGACATGACCACCGAGCGCCGCCGTACGGCAACGCTCGATGGCGTTCATGACTTTTAATTGGTTGAGGCTAATGTGCCCGGCGTTGGCGCGGCGCCACGCAGAACCGAAGCCGCGAAAAATATCCGCGACCTCCAAAGCTGGCCTCGACACGCTCGCGTTACGTCGAGCGCTTTTTGCTCCTCTTTGGTTTGCCTGCCTGACTTGTCAGGATGTCCAGCGGGCTCTCAATATCGGCGATCATGCCGGTCGCCACACGGGTGTAACGGGCGGTCGTCTCCAGCTTGTCGTGGCCAAGCAGAGCCTGGATTTTGCGAATATCGACGCCACGCTCCAACAGGTGCGTCGCAAAGCTATGCCGGAGCGAGTGCAGGGTGACGGGTTTGCGGATGCCGGCAGCCTCCACGGTCTCCTGGAAAAGGCGGCCGAACTGACGCGTGGTCAAGGGCTTGTACGCCCCCCGGCCCGGGAAGATAAAGCGCTGCTCCAATGGGATGTCAGCATCGTAGCGGCTGACGCGCTCCTGCCACCATTGCCGCAAAAGTTGGTGTACGTCGCCCGGCAACATGACGTGCCGGTCCTTGAGGCCCTTTGCCTGCACCACGCGAATAATTTTCTGCGCCGGATCGATATCACCAGCTTTGAGACGCACGACCTCGCCGGCGCGCAGCCCGCAGCCATAGGACAACGACAGCATGGCCCGGATTTTAACCGACCTCGCCATCGCCAGTAGCCGTTTGATCTCCTCCGGGCTCATGATCACGGGGATCTTTTGCGGCTCCTTGAGATGATAAATCTCGGCCGCTAGATCATGCCGTCTGAGCGTCACTCGGAGCAAAAACTTCACTCCGGTCATGATGCGGTTGCGATTGCCGATACTGGAACCGCTCTCGATCAAGTGCAACTGGAACAGGCGCACGTCATCTGCCGTAGCGCTGTCGGGCGAGCGACCGAGGTAGGCCGCAAATCGCTTGCAACTATAGATGTGGCTGCGCTGCGAATGGCGGCCCAGATTGCGCGCATTCATGTCATCGAGCATGCGCTGACGCAGTGGCGAAATGGTCGTCGTAGTCATGAGAGTTCTCCTGAACAGGGTTGATGGAGAACCCAGTGTTCAGGTCGAAACTTCCAAAACCGTTAGATGATCATCCGCCGATCGGAACGTCAGCAAGAGCCCGCGCAAAGCAGCAAATATCGCGGTAGCGATTTAGTGC
>JBHHXS010000364.1:0-3000 GCA_046757145.1 Phycisphaerae bacterium
AGTGCGCCGCCGTGGGCGCGTACGATCTCTTGGCAGATGGCCAGCCCCAGGCCACTGCCGCCTGGGCGCATTCCCGTTTTCCCGGTCATGACGCCAACCGAGACAGAGGCGAATTGGCTATGTGTTTCAAGAGGTCCCATCGTCCTGCCTTATAATACGCCCGTAACATGAGCATCGCTTCAGCATTGTCTTTACACCAAAAGATGCCAGGGCCTTTGAGCCGTAGGTTAACTACACGTCGAATGGCGCTCTCCACTGCGCCGCTGCCGATCGGCAGATTCAGGGCCATGATCTTGGCATAGGCCATGCGGGCGGCGTTGTTGATAAAATAGTCACGTTGTGTACGAATGGCCTTGCTGTTGCGACCCCGGCAAATGTTGCGTACCGCCTCGATGACACGAGCGACTTGGCCCTTGAGCAACCAGCGTCGATGGCGCGCCACCCACTGCTTGCGCTGTTTCGAAGACCACCCTTTGCGCAGACTGGCCACCTTGGCCAAATGTTCGACGGCATGATAAAAGTCGATCAGCTCGTAGACTTGATCTCCCTTGAGCCCCAAGGTGCGAGTCAACACGGCAACCCGCTTCCAGATCCACGGCGCACCGTCCGAGACGAACAACACCTGGTCCGCTTGGCTAATGTCCAAGCGTTGCAGGTAGCTCTGCAGCAACTTGAAGAGCGCCTCCGGTCCCTTCAGGGTCGCATCCATAAGCGGGACAAAACTCTTGAGGCGCCGGCCCGAGGCATCCACGACATGGATGATCAACAGTTTGGGTTCGCGCCAAGCCCCCCGGTAGCGCCTGCGGCCTTTCGGGCTCTTTTTCCCCCGTTTGGCTTCACGCAGTCGGATACGGCCCCCGTCACAACCGATCACCACCCGGCGCCCGGCCACTGTCTCCTCGAAGCGCTGCGTCTCCATTTGTTGCACCAGCCGAGCCCGTCTGGCGCAAGCGTAGGTAATCGTGCGAAGCGTCTTGACGTCAAACTCCAAGCCGCGCTCCAAGAAGACCTGCCGGGCTTCTTCGAGTGAGCCGAGCATGGCACTGAGCATACTGATCTCCGAGGTCAAGCCGGGGGTACACCGTTCATGGATACCCAAGACCACCAAGCCGGCATACACACCCGGGTGGCGCTTATGCCCTCGCCGCCTGCCTTTGCGACGGTAATACGTCGCCCGCACCGCCACCGACATGCCTTGGGCGGTGCGGATCATGACGGTCTGCTTGCCGTCGTTTCGCAGCGGCTTGGGCCATGCCTTGACCAGGGCGGCTTCTTCTTGCTGTACCACGGCACTCTCCAGGGCATGCTGAAGGTGTTGTCCGACGATCAGGCTGCCTACACGGTCGCTGAGCTGACGGATGTCGCGTTCTAAAGCCTCAAGTTCTTCCGCATTGCTTACGATACGGGGGTGATCGGCCAACTGCTGGAGCTCTGCCAGCAGGTTTTGTATCGGGTTGCTATCCTCGGTGGAATTAACGTACTGGCCCGAATCGTCAGACATCGTGATACTCCTTTTGCATTGACAATCGTTTTAGGAGTATCTTCGGCGGTTCGGGCTCAGAACTTAGCCCAATTTGAATCTCACCTCACCTGCTTTGCATCTCCGACCGGAAATTTGGGATCGCGCCCGGTCGCAGCTGTTGTCCCTGTCGGTGTGGCATTGGCCAGGCGGCATGGCGTCCAAGCGGCATGGTCTCAAGCGGCAGGTCATTGGGCCAAACCGCGAGCGCGGGCGGCGCCGAACCAGTCAATCGAGCGGACGGGAAACTGCATCGTTTTTTCCGCCAACTCTGGAGTCGGTGACGTTTCCCGCCGCTCATCTCCGCCGTTCGGTGCAGATGAACTGTCTACTTCAATTGAACCGGGCACAATAGCCCAGGGAGGACATCCTTGATCCATACACCTGTTTGTGACGTATTGAAGATTCGCCATCCTGTCGTGCTAGGTGGCATGGCCGGTGGCACGTCCGTACCACTCGTAGCGGCTGTCAGCAACGCTGGTGGCTTGGGGACGCTGGGGCTCGGCCGTACGCCAGCCGACCAGATTCTGAAGAACATCACCGACATTCGGGAGACGACCAAGAATCCCTTCGGGGTCAACTTTCTCCTCTTCGACGTGAGCGAGCCCGCCATCGATGCGGCTCTCAAGGTACGTCCACCCGTGTTTGCCGCCGCCTGGGCGCGATCAAATCAGGATCTCCAGACGCTCTTCGACCGCGCGCACGAGGCGGGGAGCATTGTGATATACATGGCTGGCACAGTGCCCGAGGCGCTGCGCGCCCAGGCTGCTGGCGCGGATGTGATCGTGGCCCAGGGCACAGAAGGCGGAGGGCACGTAGGCTGGATGGCGACCATGGCGGTGCTGCCCATGATCGTAGACGCGGTCGGCTCGACACCCGTGGTGGCAGCCGGGGGCATTGCGGACGGGCGCGGGCTCGCCGCCGCGCTGGCGCTCGGTGCGCAAGGCGCCCTCTTGGGGACACGCTTCCTAGCCTCGAAGGAATCGCCGCTGCACCCCAACTTCAAACAAGCGATACTTGACAGCGACGGGCACGACACGGTGTTGACGGAGATTCCAGATATCGCGCGGGGCAACGTCTGGCCTGGCGCCATGGCGCGCATCCGACGCAATGCCTTCATCGAACGCTGGGCGGGCCGTGAGTGGGAGCTGCGCGCACGGCAGCCGGAAGCGTTCGCAACTCTGCAAGAGGCGGTGGCAATCGGTGACGTGGAGAACGCCTCTCTGTTGATCGGACAAGACGCTGGCTTGGTCCACGACATTCCGGCCGCGGGCGAGATCGTGGAACGCATTGTGGCCGAAGCCGAGGCGCTGCTGAAGGATCGCCTACCGACACTGGTGCAGGCAGGCTGATCATCCTTTTGGGGATGGTGCCGAAAGGCGAGCCATGCCGGCAGAGCATGCTCGCTGAGGCGCACTGGTAGAAGAATGCGATATGTCTGCGGTCGCTGGATGCCATGACACCGAACATCGGCCTGGAGG
>JBHHXS010000365.1:0-2966 GCA_046757145.1 Phycisphaerae bacterium
ACGTACCCGTGACCTGAAAGGTCGCCTGAGCGAACTCGGCCAGCTGGAGCACCGTTCCATTGCCCGTCGCTGTAGCGCTCTGTAGCGTCTTGACCGCGCTGTGCGCGCGCTTCGTGCTCATTTCATTACCCCTAGTTAGCCGTCAGGTCGATCCCACCGATATCCTGCACGTCCGCAATCACATACGCTGTCCCGCCCGTAAGCGATGCGCTAACCACTACGTCGATCGTGTCCTCCGCCGTATATACCTTACCCGTCGCGGCATACGCGCCCGTGTTTGCTTCTGTGCCCGAATAGCAGCCCGCCGTAGTTTCGGTCACGTCGGTCGTATCAACCCAACCGTCCGTATCGCTTCCATCGCCCACGTCAAGGCTTGGCGTGCCGCCGGCGAATACTTCAGCCACGTATAGTGTCACACCATATGGTGGAACAAACGAGCCGGCCGGGACCGTAATTGCATGTACCGTTGTATTAGTATCGTCTTCCGTGATTGCGCGCGACACAAGCCGCCGCGCGCGGCCGCCAACCTCAGTGCTTCTCGCCATTATCTTTCCCTTCCCCGCCATCATCCTTCAGCAAGTCGTCTAGCACAGCCAAGGCACCCTGGAGGCGCAGCAGCATCGCCCGCGTCTGGTCTACCTGCTTCGCGATAGCTTCGCGCCGCGCCTCCAGGGTTTCCCGGTCCATTATCATTACACCGTTGTCAATCCTACACCGTCGTTCAGCCCAGCGCGCCACCGAATGTTAGCGCCCTCTTCGACTGCCACAAGCTCAATCGCCTCGCCTGTGTTGTCGAAGGTAAGCGTGTTATTCCCGGTTTCATTTACCGTTGTGGCACACGTCACGGTGCAGTTGCCGCCATCGGTCTTCATGTATAGTAGCAACCGCTGTCCGATATACGTTGGTGCAGCTAGCGTCCGAGTCTCGGCGCCAGCGGTCACCAGCGGGCAATACCCGCTCACGGTGATCGGGATAGCGCCCGTATCGCCCGGATCAGTTATAGCGATGTACGGCTTTATGATCCCACCGCCAGCGGGCTGAAGCGTGTTAGCGCTGGCATCCCACAGCAGGTAGTCGCTTGCCGTGTTGCCGTAGACCCACACGTCAAACGAGTTGGTGCCGTTGCCGAACTTGATTATGCTGTCATCAGCTGCCGCCGTGATGTCAAGATCGGTGCCATCCCATGCAGCGGTTACATCGGAGCCAGTGCCCAGCACCAACTTCGCGTTGTCGTTGAAGATTAGCGAGTCGGCCGACTGGTCCCACAGCACGTCGTATCCGGACGTATCACCGAACAACTGCACATCCACACCGGCGCCGTCGGCACCGAATTGAATATCGCCCGTATCAGCAGACGCCGTGTTGATAACGAGATTCGAGCCATCCCACGTTATCGTCACGTCATCAGCATCACCGAAGCTAAGGATGTCGCTGTCTTCTAGCTGCAGGTCGATGCCATCCAGGTTCAGTGTGTTGGCACTGGCATCGAAGATAATGTTGTCATTAGCCGTATTGCCGTAGATCCAGATATCCCAGCTGGTGGTTCCATCACCGAACTTCCATACGCTGTCGTCCGTCGTGGGGACAACGTCGAAGTCGGTTCCGTCCCACACCATCGTGAAGTCACCCACGCTCTCTCGCGTGGCCCCCGTGCCCGATCCGAAGATCAACTCAACGTTATCACATAGCTTGATCTGTTCGTTATCGGCATCCTTCAGGAGTAGACTGTTAGCCATAGTTATACCTCCCTATACCCACTCCTAGCCGTTCGCAATGTTGCGCAACATCGCCGCCCACTCGATGCCGCTAGCAGCGCCCGTCGGCGTGAACCGGCCCAGCGCAACACGCGTCGACAGAACGATGCGCCACTGGTCGTACGCCGGTTCGCGCTCAACCTCGACCATCGCCGTCCGGCGGACACCCCACAGGCACCCATTGGGATTCCATGCGATTAGCTGTCCAAGCGTGTTGTTCGCAGCGGTCGTGCTGACCTTGCCGTCCGCCTCGGTCAGCGCGCACGCGATGGTTGTCACGAGTGGGTTGCGGCCGATGCGGCACAGCTCGCCGTTCAGCGGCGCGAACGCCGTGTTGACGGCGGCCTGCTGGCCGCGCTTGTCGACCGTCATGATCTCAGCGAGCGTCATGACGTCGTCCTCGAGCTCGGGGCACGTGATGTAGATCAGATCGTTCGGATCGGCTGGCCTACCCCAATGCATGTCATATGTACGGTCGACCATCAGCGTCGGCAGGTTGACAATGGCTTCCCACGTCAGCCCAGCGCCGGAATGATTCACGATGTTGTTCGTGTTATCGACGATGCATGCGTGCCGCACGCCGTCGGCGGCTAGGTAGTACAGCGTATCAGTCGGATCGGCGTCATCGAGGTTGATATTCCCGGTTCCCGAGTTCGTGGTGTCGCCGTTCAGCACGAGCAGGTCGCCCGTCTTCGCTAGCGACATTGACATAGCACGCCGCAGCAGCGGCACGAGCGGTACGATGCTATCCTCCGCCAGCTCGCCGCTGAAGTTGTAGTGACCCATCAACTTCTTGGCGGTCAGCGTGACTTCGTTCGTACCCACTTTCTGTGTGCTGTATTCGGACCCGCTGGCGATAGTGCCAGTCTTCTCGGCTTGGTACGTCATGTTGGGAACATCGGCCAGCACGGGATGATTCTCGACGGGCCCTGTCATCTGGCGCTGCTCGATGCGGCTCACGAGCACGCCGTAATCCTCGCGCGCCACGTCCCACAGCTCGGGGATGTACTCGGCATCCGCAACCAACTCGGCACCGTAGCCCGACTCAGCGGTGTCCATTGACCGCGCCTCGCGGGCAGCAGTGACAATGTTCCGCATTTGCTCAGATGGCCCCTTACATTTGTTAGGATACGAGTCCTGTCCAACACACAACAGGTCGTGCGCAAACTCGACATCGCTCACCTTGTAGCCCAGCCGCCCGTACACCGTCCC
>JBHHXS010000366.1:0-2945 GCA_046757145.1 Phycisphaerae bacterium
CCAGCCAGCAGGAGCCGCCGACCGGACCGCTGGGCCACCTCGATCGCCTCTGCCGGACCCTTCTCCGGCGCTAGCCGGCCTGCAAACAGCAGATAATCGTCCTTGGCGGCCTCAAACGGAAAATCCGCGACACGAATACCGTTGTACACTGTACCCACGTAGTTCAGCTCAGGGAGCATAGTGCGTTCGGCGTTGGAGATGGAAACGTAGGGCAAGTCCCAGTATGCAAGGAACATGGGATGAGTCGCGCATACCCACGCTGCTCCGTGCAGCGTCGAAACGAGCGGGCAGCGGATCAGCCGAGAAAAACCCAGTGCATGAACGTGTAGATGGGAATGGACAATGTCGAACGCGCCGTCGGCTGCCCGTTCCATGCACTTAGCTATGTGCAGGTTCTCCCAGACGCGTGGGTCCGGAGGCCCCTCCAAAAGCCCGGTCGACGGATCGATGCCCTTGCGGCAATCGCCATCGCTCCGCAACCATGCGGACAACGCCCGTGGACAGCTTGTCACGACCGTCGCTGCGCTGGTCGTCCCACCCGCGGCAAAGAGCGTAACATCATGACCGAGCTTGACGAGCTCCTCCGTCAGGTTGTAGGCAATCTGTTCCCAGGGCCCGTACCCCGGGGGCGGCAGCGGCCAACTAATCGGGGCAAGCATCGCGATTCGCATGTTGCACCTGACCGCGGTCGCGTGGGGTATCAGTCGGTTCCCTTATCGCACGCGGTGCTGTTTTCGCTCAACCACTGAACAAGTTCGCGTACGCTGCCCGTAGCCATGGCAATGCTCGTATCAGCAGCACCGTAGTACAACCGGAGCGTATCTCCATCATTCCCAAGCGTGTACCCGCACGGGAAGACGACGTCGGCGACGTCACCGCTACGCTCGTACTCCGTCTCAGGGCCCATGATCCACTTAGTCGCCCGCAGAATGCATCGCGTTGGGTCCTCGAGATCAAAAAGGGCCAGCCCAAGACGATAGAGGCACCCGCCAGGAGTCGTCCGCACGCCGTGGTACATCATGAGCCACCCCTCATTCGTCTCTATGAGCGGCGGCGCCAATCCGATCTTGTGAGCATCCCACCATGCCCCTCGCCGGGCCTCGAGGACTACTTTGTGTTCACCCCAGTGCTTCAAGTCCGGGGAACGCGACATCCAGATATGGGCGCGTCCGCTGGCAGGAACGGGCCGGTGAATCATAACCCAGCGCCCGTCAATCCTCCGGGGTAACAAGGCTGCGTCCTTGTCCTCCGGAGGAAACACGCTGCCAACTCGTTCAAACTCCCTGAAGTCGCGCGTCAACGCAAGGGATACGCCCGGCCCACGCTGTGAATAGCCGGTGTAGGTCACGGTATACATACCCAGCTCTTCGACCCATACAACTCGGGCGTCTTCGACACCCCACAGCTCCTCCGGATAACGCTCCGGATCAGGCGGGAAAGTCGGATGAGGATCGACCTTCCATTTGGTGATGCCGTCGTCCGAGCGGGCGACGCACAAGTGCGAAATGCCGGAGCAGTCCTCCACGCGGCATAGCAGAACGGTTTCGCCCGTAGGCAGTTTGGCCGCTCCCGGATTGAACACCGTGTTGACGAAATAGGGCCAGTCAAACGCCGTCAGAACCGGATTCCCCTCATAGCGTTTAAGCAGTCGCCTGCGTGGATCTTCCCTCTGCGTCGGCATAGGATCAAAGCTCCTCCATCCAGGCTCTCCGTGCTGACTCAGGGGGGCCGATCCGGAACCGGCTCCCCCGTCGCTGCAAAGACCAGAGCCTCTCATCAAGACCTCAATTATCCGATCTCGAGCGCGTCCCCTGTCTGCATTTCGTGCATGATCAAGCTGGAGAAGAGCCACGACAACAACGATTCGGCACCTTGATTCTGGCTCACCCCGTCAGGCTTGAGCCCGTCGTAACACCCGCGTGATTTGAAATCAATCATTGGTTGCCCGATATCATTTCGGCCCATGAACCACTCAAAGCAACGGCGCATTTCCGTAAGCCACAGGCGGTCACCTGATGCACGGTAGGCTGCCTTACACGCGCCGATCAAAGCGGCCGGTTCAATCGCCTGCTGATCGAACCGGGCCCGCTCGCCGGAACGCTTGAACCAGCCGTTATTGCCTATGACGGAAAGATGACCCTTCTTTGCGGTCTGCACGTCGACGAGCCACTGAAGCACCTTGATACCGCGGTCGGTCAGCTCCTGCTGCTGCAGCGCGGCACCGGCAATGATCAGCGCCTGCGGGATGCGACCGTTGTCATACGTCACAGTATCTTCGAACCAGGGCCAGTCCGCTGACGAGCGCTCAACAAAACGAGAATTCAGGCGGTACGCCAAATCCCCCAGCTTCTGGCGTGCTGCTGCGTCGCCGGGGGCCATCCGCAAATAGTAGTGGAGCCCGAGTATGCTCAGCGCCCAGGCGCGTGGCCATTCGAGGGATTCCACTCGCGCCATGGCGTTGCGGAACAGTTCAGCAGCCAGTTGCTTAGTCGAGTCGTTCGGGGCGTGCGACGCCAGGTACCCCAACGCCCACAGAGAGCGCCCCTGGCAGTCATCACTTCCATCGTCCTCCAGCCAACGCCTGTCATAAGACATGAAGTTGCGAAACCGCCCGGTTTCCGGCACATGCGCAAAGTGCAGAAAGGAGAGATAGACGAAAAGCTTCGGCAACACGCGCTCGTCCTTGAAAAGCGACCAGACCATTGCCGAGACGATCAGAGCGCGCGCGTTGTCATCCGTGCAGTATCCGTGCCGGCGGTCGGGCGTAGTGTACACCGCGTGCTGCAGCATCCCCGTGTCGTCCGTCACGGTGAACAGATGTCGCAGGTTAACCTCGGGCAGTGACATCCGCATGAATACTTTTCGCTCGGGGATGAACTCCGCAACGGCACTCGGAAACGACGCACACGCCTGCTCGAACGCACAGGCGTAGCGCCGGGCGACTT
>JBHHXS010000367.1:0-2919 GCA_046757145.1 Phycisphaerae bacterium
CCGCGCAAAACCCGGTCGGTTTAAGTGGCAGATTGACGGCCTCGATGCCAAAGTGATGCCAACAGGCTATTCCGAAACCGACGCCACGCTAGCCCGCTACTCAAAGCAGATGCTGTACGACAGGATCGGCGTAGCGGGTCAGAAGCGACTTGCCGAGTCGCGCGTTGTTCTAGTCGGCTGCGGTGCACTGGGCACGGTTCTTGCCAACCTGCTCGTGCGTGCGGGCGTCGGGTACCTCCGCATCTGTGATAGGGATTTCATCGAGCGCGACAATCTGCAGAGGCAGGTATTGTTCGATGAGGACGATATTGCAGCCAACCTCCCAAAAGCCGAGGCGGCGGCGGCCAAGCTTGCGCGAATCAACTCCGCCGTCACTGTCGAAGCCGTCGTAACGGATGTCAACCCGGAAAACATTGAACGGTTGGTACGCGGGACCGACCTCATACTCGACGGAACGGACAACTTTGAAACGCGCTATCTCATCAACGACTTGGCGGTCAAGATACGCCGCCCATGGATATACGGCGCGGTAATCGGCGCCGAGGGGCTTTCGATGACAATTATTCCGTACGATACGCCCTGCCTCCGCTGCGTATTCGAGAGCCCCCCGCCATCGGAATCGAATCCTACGTGCGACACAGCGGGCGTGATAGGGCCCGCCGTCAACATGGTCGCAAGTCTACAGGCAGTCGAGACGATCAAGCTACTGACCGGTCGTACGCACGAACTCAGTCGACAACTGACCAGCGTCGATGCTTGGACCGGCCGAATCGCAAAGCTCGCCGTGCAGAACGCTTACAAGCCGGGGTTTTGCCCATGCTGCGGGCTCGGTGACTTCTCCTATCTCGCAGGTACGCGCTGGAGCGCGTCCGCGACACTGTGCGGGCGCAACGCCGTGCAGGTGCACCCCGGTGACACGGGAGGGACCGACCTTCCGACCATCGCTCGCAAGCTTGCCGCTGTTGCAAATGGCCCCGTGGAGCACAATCAGTTCCTGCTGAAGGTGCACCTGGACGGCCTCGGGCTTACGCTCTTTGCGGATGGACGCGCGATCATCCACGGCACGGACGACACCGTCAGGGCGCGAACACTCTACGCCAAGTACTTTGGCGCCTGACGCCACTCCGGTAGGGCGCAATCCTGGTCTTGCACGCTTTGGTCCGGCATAAACCTCGCTGTCGTTCCGGCGTTGTGCAAGGGCAGCCTCCCCGAGCAGGGCGGGCGCCCGGATGGTTCACTTGGCAGCCTCGCGGAAGTACGCCTTCGATTTCTCGACGTCGGGCTTGATTGTCGGCTGGCCGGGCCGCCAGTTGGCCGGGCAGACCTCGCCGTGCTCCTCGAAGAACTGCAGGGCGTCCACCATGCGCAGAGCCTCATCCACGCTGCGCCCAAGAGGCAGGTCGTTCACGACTTTGTGGCGGATGATGCCGTCCCTGTCGATCAGGAAAAGCCCCCGCAGCGCGACACCCTTGTCCTCGAGCAGAACGCCGTACGATCGGCTGATCTGATGCGTCTGATCCGAAATCATCGGGAAAGCGATGTCCCCAAGCCCGCCCTCCTTTCGCGGCACGTTTTGCCACGCCAGGTGCGTGAAGTGGCTGTCTACAGAGACTCCCAGGAGAGCCGTTTTACGTTGTGCAAACGCGTCGTGAGCGTCGCTGAAGGCTACGATCTCGGTAGGGCAGACGAACGTGAAATCCAGGGGCCAGAAAAACAGGACCACATGTTGACCACGGAATTGGGATAGTCTGATTTCCTGGAAGTTCCGTTCTACTACCGCCATTGCGGTGAAATCCGGGGCATGCTCCCCGATGCCAACGCAGCAAACCGGGCCGCACTCGGTCGCGGCTGTCTCGGACGACGTTCGTTCTCTCGTCATTCGTCGAATCCTCCTCATTAGCAACGTTTATCTGAACCCAGGCGTTTCGTTTATAATAGTAGAGTGTATCAGCCCGCGCGCAAATGCCCACAGTAGTCAGCGGAAAACGTGACGTCGGCGCGCCCGCAGGAGGACGCAGCTTCACACAGGTGTCTTGCAGGTGACGAACACTCCGCCCTGCCTTGCACAATTGCGCCCACGTCCATGCTGGAACGAGCGGCGTGTCCACGCGGAGGACAGGGTGAATGCCAGAGGGCGACGCACCGTGGATGGCACCAAGCCCACGTTGGGTCGGCAGACTACAGTCCTGCGAACACCGCCCAGAAGCTCGCGTGGTCCGCCAGATCGATGTCGTCGTCGCCGTCGCAGTCGAAGGCCGCACACGCAGCGCCCAGCGGCCCGGGCGCAGCCTCCAGCGCTCCAGTCATGCACGCCTGAAACTCCGCGAAGTCAAAAAGGTTGAGCAAGCGAAACAGATATGCCGAGCCGGATCGCCCCGCGGAGCCACCCACATGGTCGTTGGGAGCACCGATCAGCACGTTGGGCCCGTCCATGGACACGCCCGTGCCGAACCCATCACCCGAGGCGGCATCTGTCGCGGTGAGCTTCCCGCGCTGAACCCATTCCGCCCCGTCGTGGAGGAAAAAGTAAGCGGCGCCGGAGCTCGCTCCCGCATGACCGTCAAGCGGCGTACCTACGACGATACGCCCCGCGGTCGACGCGACGGAAGAACCGAACATCTGCGCCGGGTATGTATCGGCTGCACTGAGCTTGCCGTCAGGATGCCAGACAGCCTTCTCCCGCCTGAAAACGTAAACCGCGCCGCAGTCGGCTCCACCACCCTCGCCGCACGAAACGTCATCCCGGTCGGCACCAATGACGGCCGTCTCAGAGTTGATGGAGACGGAATGCCCGAAAAACGCGCGCGACGCCGCGTCGACTGCGGTGAGCTTCCACGGTTGGGCCCATCCACCCGGTGTGAGCGTGAAGACGTAGGCTGACCCGGAGTTGTAGCCCCGGTCGTCGTCCCGGCGGGCCCC
>JBHHXS010000368.1:0-2912 GCA_046757145.1 Phycisphaerae bacterium
CGCGGTCGCGCGCGCGTTGTCGTCGGCGGCACCGGACCAGATCGCTACACTGTCGGCTCCAACGGCGGCCGCTACATCGACCCCAGCTTTCAAGAAACCGATACGCTTAGCCCGACCCGCTGCTGACCTGCTGACCAGTGCAGGGTGGTGCTTACGCCTTGGATCGAGGATGAAGCGGGCACCGGTTTCGATCGTAACGTCGAGACCTGCAGCCGATACTTCGCGTTCGATCCGGTGAATGGCCCCGGACACGCCGCGTCGGTCCGGCGGATCGAGCTGATGGTGACACAGGGTCAAGGCGATGCTCTGATAGCCCAGCTCGCGCAGGATGGACACGCAGTCGCTCAGGCGGTGGTGTGCGAATCCATTACTGTTGTAGCCCAGGAGCAAGTCGGTATACCCGGAATAGCGCATGCACGTTTCAACCGGCGGCGTATTCTACCTGACGTCGTGTTGAAGGACATGGTCTCGCCGCCCGGTGCCCCGCCCGGCACCCCACCCGGCGCCCCACCCGGCGCCCTGGGTTGGCGCGGACCCGTCCCTAGCGCGGTGTTTCTCGGGCAATACGACCATGAGTGAAGTCCGAGTTGGGTCCGAGCGGCAGGCTTCAGCTTGCGCTGCCATGCTAGGGCGAGCAGCTCTCACGGCGACGTGTACCGTTACGTGGGCAAAAACCCGCGGCTAGGGTAGTCGTGGAACGTATGAAAGAACGTACCGGAGCTCTATTTGGAACCCCTGTCAGGCCGGACCACGCGACGTCGACGTGCTCGTCCGCCGTTGGAGTAGGGAGCGCAGCGCCACACGTCTACGCCTGCTTCTTTGGCAGTTATTGCTCCCCGCAAGGTCGTTGTGCGGGAGTCCTTCGCGCGGTGCGTAGACCTGGCGGCACTGCCGACAATAGCGAGCGAACTCGCGCTCGGCGACGGCTATCACTGCCGGGAACCCGCAGTGTGGACAGTGTGTATACAGTGGTGACATTGTTACCCCCTCCTGCGGCATGCCCCTAGGGGCATGGCGACGCCTTCTCGGAACGTGTTTCCCCCCGCGAGAAGCGGACCGGTACTCCCGCAGGCGATACCCCCTGTTTCAGCCTGCGGCGCGAACGGGCGCCAGCCCGTCAGCGGCCGGAAAAGTACTTCCTGCTGCTCGGATGGCCCGTTGATGCAAGCGTGCCGGGACGCCCGAGCAGGCCTTGCTGCGACAACCCGACGGTCTCGCTAAGCAGCAGAACCGCGTCTTGTGTTCCGATCGCCATCAAGTCGCTCGACAAGGCGGCCTCCATGAATTCCTGATCGGTTATGAACACGTCCGCAGGCGACTGGTCGTCCATTAGGGCCCGATCGTCGTTGACGTGGTTCAGGCCCAACAGATGCCCCGCCTCGTGTGCTGCCACATTCCCTATCGCCACGCCCAACTCAGCGATCGTCGGGGTGAACGTGAAAAGGTCCGAGCTGAAGGACTCGGTAAAGATGATGGCGTCGTCGCAGAAGTCGGCGTTGTAAAGATCGACGTTTTCGGCCTGACCGAATGCGTCACGGCTGAAACCGCCGAAGTAGACGGTAGAGTATTCGGTTCCCGCTGGAAACGGCGGACTGTCGGTCGTTCGGACAGCCACATTGAAGCGCTGGAAGTTCTGGCTGAAAACCGCCTGGATCTGCTCCTTCAGCGCCTCTGTCTGGCCCGCGTACGTCGGAGCGATGGCGGCTGCATCGAATGGAACAATGGTGGTCTTGCCCAGCACAGGCGAATCCACCATGCCCCCGTCAAAATCGAGCATGACCAACTGCTCAACAGGCACTGGCACTTCGTGCCCGCCCTCGACGGTCACGTCAACGGAGTAGCTGCCCGTGTGGCGGCCAATACTGGCAAAGGCGGAATCCGTGACTACAAGGTAATAGCTGTCGCCGGGGTGACGCACGATGAGCTCCACGTAAGAGTCCAGGTCGGGGAACAGGCGGTCGTCGTTTGCAGCCACGAGTCGGTGCTGGGCGTCAAAGACGCCAACCATTACATCAAGAGATGAGCCCGTGGTGTCGGCATCGACCGTAAGTCGATCACCTGGAGAAAGCGCACCGAGAAGAAACACGTCGAGATCATGCACAACGCTCACGACACCCGCGAGGTGAGCGACTCCGCCGGCAACGAAGAGGGCGGGAGTCGCCTCGTCGAAGCTGTCGTTCGGCTCCTCAGACGCCTTGTCGATATCGTCCGTAATCTGATCATTGGGATCCTCGTCGGTCGTGTCTGCCGCACTGCCCAGGGATCCCACCGCCGTTATGCATCCGCCGGTTGCAACACCGGCAAAGGCGCACGCGAGGGCAAGACACCGCGCGACGTGGAATCCGCATCGGCGTCGAATGTAGTCCGTCACTGTGGCGACATCAAAGTTCATAAGATACAGGCGCTCCACTGCTTCCGCCCCGCCTGTTGCGGCAAGTGCGCCTTGCGGTCACACGAGCCGTGGAATGCTATCAGCATCGGTAGTGTCGGGCCAGCGCACTCCTGAACCACTTTTCCATGTATCTTCGTTCCTTGCGTGTCTTGCGGAGGCTAATTCAGACCGCAG
The DNA here is from genome assembly GCA_046757145.1 of Phycisphaerae bacterium. Lineage (GTDB taxonomy): Bacteria > Planctomycetota > Phycisphaerae > UBA1845 > UBA1845. The sequence goes on from JBHHXS010000368.1 coordinate 2,567, forward strand.
GTGCTGAGGTAGTAAAGGCTTCGCGCCGGAGGTCCGGCGGGGTAGGCACGGAACCGCGTTGGGTCGCCGTCCTTAATGCGCTGCCTTTGCCGGGGCCCCAGCCCGTCGCCTCCGACCGTGTCTACCAGAGTCTGTATGGCATCTTGATGCCCTATGGGAAACACCTCGTAGTATAGAGGAGACCGGCGGAAATCCTGGTCGGCCAGAAGTTCGCTCAGACTGGCGGTGACGTCCATGATACCGAGGGAGTCAGCGGTGTGGGCGAGGCCGAGCAGGTGTCCCACCTCGTGGCTTGCCACGTTGGCTATCGCAGTACTCATTTCGGCCGCTGAAGGGTGCAGCAGGG
>JBHHXS010000369.1:0-2907 GCA_046757145.1 Phycisphaerae bacterium
TTTCCTGGCGTGGAGCGTGTTTGATCGTCGGTGGGTCGCGTGGTGCGTTGCACTGTTCGCGGTGGTGTTGTACGCGCCCGTCACGTACGTGACGTATCCCAACAAGCTCGCCCCGCACTGGCTGTTCCCGCTGGCCGCAGCGTTTGCCGTCCAGGCTTCCGATCGGCACTGTCCCGGGCGCATTCCAATAAAGCTGGGCGCCACCGCATTGGTGCTGGGGCAAGTGCATTCGTTGTACGCGGTTTTCACGGGTATTGCGTTAGCCCCAGGACTCTTGTGGGCGTTCCTGGGGCGGCTGCGACGTGGTGGTGTGGATCTCTGGCAGGCAGCGGCTTGCCTTGCCGCATTGTGGCTGGGATCGCCTTTCGCGCTCGCCGCGCGCCGCGTTGACGTCGCGGTAGACGTCGCGGTAGACGTCGAGCACACCGTCGTCACCGAACAGTCGAGCGATTTCTTCCATTTTTCCAACGACTGGGTGATGCTCAAGCCATCCTTCTTGCAGCACCCTCGGGGGTTGGCAATGTTCGCCCTCGCGGTCGCTGGCGTTGGGTGCTCTTTGTCAGGTCGTAGCCGCGTGCGGTCGGCTCATCTGACCGCTGCGGCTGCCACCGTTTCCTGCGTGCTTTTCGTGCCTCCGCTATGCGCGGGCGCGGTCGCACTGTTGGGGGGTGAGTGGGTCGCCGCCCGGATGCTGGCTCTGGCTACGGCGTCCATCATAGCGCTCGGGGTGGGGGGGCTGGCGTCCATCGTTGAACCGTTCACATCGCGTTCCCGGCTTCTTTCATCCGCGGGCGCAGGCGTCGTTTGCCTCGCCGCAGCCTTCACGCCCGCCGACGCGGCGGGTCGCTGGCATGATTATCTCACCTCGGCTCGTGCGCCGGTCGAACAGCGCCACCAAGCGCTGCGTCACCTTCGGGAATTGCGGGCCTTTCTGCAGGCGCATATTCCTCCGGGTGACACGGTGTTGGCCGACCCGCAAACGTCAATGTGGCTTGTGATGCTGCATGACTGTTACGTAGTCGCGACTGCCTCCGGGTCCACCGTGCTGGACATGGAGCAGCGGCGGGCGGACGTGCAGACAATCGTGGGGCCGCGCACACCCTGGAGCGCTCGTCGCGAGCTGCTCCGCAAGTACGGAGTAACGAGGTGCATGGTCGACACGCGAGTGCTGCCCGAGCGTGCCCTTTCATGGGCGCGAGGTCACCTTGCCGGACGACCCATTCACCACGGCCCATACGTGCTCGTCGCGCTGGACACGGAACGGTAATGTGTGTGTGGTAGAGCGCGTGACTCTGGTATACACTGGGCACCGTGCGCGGAACCGCGTCGCTTGCCTGGACCCGGCGTGCACGTGTATCGGTCGGGACGATTGTGATGAGTGCTCTGCTTGCCGCAAGCAACGTGCGGGTTGAATTCGGGGTTCTTGTAGCGGTCCGCGATGTTTCGTTTGAGCTGTGTGGCGGTCATCTGCTTGGGTTGGTAGGCCCTAACGGCGCGGGCAAGACAACGCTTATGCGAGTGCTCGCCGGGCTGCATGCTCCCACCCGGGGGTATGCGGAGATCATGGGCAAACCCGTTCTCGGAGAGCACGAAGTGGTCAGGCATCATGTCGGGTTCGCCCCCGACGCCCCACCTGCCTACGAAGAGCTGAGCATCGAGCAGTTCCTGGAGTTCATCGGCGGGGCCTACGGGCTGACGGGCACCGAGACGGACGAGCGCATTGACTTTTGGCTGGAACAACTGTGGCTGAGCGACCGGCGCGGCACGTTAATCAAAGAGCTGTCGCGTGGGATGCGTCAGCGCGTGATACTGGCGCGGACGTTCCTGCCTCAGCCACACGTGATCCTCCTGGATGAGCCCTTGGTAGGCCTGGACCCAGCCGGGCGAGTGCAGCTTCGGCAGGTGTTGGCGATGTTGCGCGACCAGGGTTGCGCCATGATCGTCTCCTCGCACATCCTGTCCGACCTGGAGGAGATCGCCTCACATATCGCGATCATCGAGCGTGGCAGCATCCTGCGATGGGGGGAGGCGGACGCCGTCTGCGACAAGCAAGACCATCGTAGCACGATTCGGTTGGTTGCCCTGGATGAGGGGCCGTATTTGGATCGGATTGCCGCCATCGATGGCGTATCACATGTTCGTCAGGACAGGCGGACGTTCACCTTCGACTATCATGCCGACGAGCGGCACATTGCCGAACTGCTGCGTCTCCTCGTCGAGGCGGCTGTCCCGGTACTCTCGTTTACAAGAGTGAAGACCACGCTCGAGGAGGCATACCTACGCTCCGGAGTAAGACAGGTGGACTGATGCACGAAGGTTTTCAGTTTCCCACGGCGATTATACGTGTCCAGTACCATCTGCTCGGCGGGCGCCGGCGTCTGCTGGCCATCGCGTGCATATGCCTGGCGGCGCTGGTGGCGGGGACCATGGCGCTTCGCCAATTGTTGTGGCACGCGAAACCGGCTGTCTTGGCAGGATGGATCCTCAACGGCCTGGCGGCGGTACAGATCGTTGTCGTAGCTCTGGGCGGATGCCACGCCGTATATCGCGCGATGCTGCGCGACCACGATGCTAAGATGCTCGAATCACACCGCCTCACACCAATGTCCAACCTGACCGTTGTCATCGGTTACCTGTTCGGTTCTACGATTCAGATACTGGTTGTTCTCGCCGTAATAGCGCTTTTTGGATGCGCTCTTACCTTCCTCGGAGGGTATCCGGTCGCTGACTGGGTATATGGGAACGCGTTGCTGCTGAACAGCGCTGTGACACTGTGGTCTATCGTGCTGCTGGCGGGCCTGCACGCATCGAAACCGATCAACCCGGCTCCTCTTATCCTCGGTGTGGTGGTTCTCGGCAATGTCGGCGTGGTGGCGGTACCTGCCGCGGGCGTGCTGCTGTGTGCAT
>JBHHXS010000370.1:0-2906 GCA_046757145.1 Phycisphaerae bacterium
ACGCACCCAGTTTAATGGCGTCGACGGCGCTCTCTATACTGGAGAACGCCGTCATCATGATGACGACAATGTCACCATCCTGCTCTCGCACGGTGCGCAGCACATCCAGCCCTGTCATGTCGGGGAGTCTGTAGTCAAGCATGATCAGGTCGTAGATGTCTGCGTCGACCGCAGCAAGCCCTTCGGCTCCCGTCTCCGCGTCAGTCACCGTATAGCCACGCGCCTCAAACTTCTGCCTGAGCGACCAGCGGATGAGCTTCTCGTCTTCTACGATAAGCACGCGGACAGTCATCTGTAATGCCCCTGGGTCTCTGCGGGCTCGCGCCGTGGGAGCTCTACCACTACAATGGTTCCGCCACCCAACGAGCTCTCGAGCCTGATGGTTCCACCGTGGACCTCCGCGATCCTGCGACAGATCGAAAGCCCCAGCCCGGTGCCCTTAGCCTTCGTCGTGAAGAAAGGCTCAAAGGCCCGCCTCTGAATCTCCGGCGGCATGCCCGCGCCGTTGTCCCGCACAATAAGCCTCAGGTGATCTGCATCACCCGTTATCGCCAGTTGAATGCGTCCGCCGTGATCCGACGCATGGGCCGCGTTGATGAGCAGATTAATGATAAGCTGCTCTACCTGTCTGGTGTCAGCCTGGAGCATTGTGTCTTCGCACACCTCCCCCATCTCGACGCGCACGCGCTGCAACGCGGGCTCCTCATGGAGGACCTTCAGTACGCGCTTGACCGCCTGATCCAGCACGAAGACCGTGCGCTTCGGAGGTGTGGGGCGTGCATATAGCAGAAGATCCTTAACTGTCTCGTCCAATCGCTTGATCTGTCCGATGATCTCGTTAATGATCGCGCGCCGTGCGTCGTCGTCCTGCATCCCGTCGCGCATTATCTGAATGGCTCCGCTTATGCCTGCCAGAGGATTCTTGATCTCGTGGGCCAGCGAAGCCGCCAATTGTCCTATCTCCGCAAGGTGTTCTGCACGCGTAAGACGCTCCTCCACCAGGTCATGCTCCTCCGCCCGCACCTTGGCCGCGTACCATTCCGTGTACGCGTCCAACGTGATAGCCAACTCCAGCGCGAGCAGTTTGTGCAGGGACCGGAGCCGTACCGTGTCATTCGGTGCGCCGGCCTCGCGCACAACACGCTCGAGTTCCTGCCAGATGACCTCCATTCCGGTGACCATGTAATGCTGCTCGAGTCCTGCGTGGACATGTTTGCGCCCGACGCGTGCCCTTCGCGCCGCATACGTCCGGTCGTAGACACCACCAAAGAGCTCCTCCAGCCAGACCAGAAGCGTCCGTTTTAGATGCGCAACTTGAGCATCGCCCCCTCTGAGAACCGCCCGCGCCCCCTCGTCGGATTGAACCGCTCGGTAGAACCGCTCGACGATGGCGGTATACCACGGCTCCACGATCGGGCGCAGCGCGGCAACGTTGGAGGCGTCCAGCTCGTCAAAGCCTACATATGCCTTCGCCCTCTCAAACACGAAACCTCCCATGCCATGGACCCTACCGCAGGTAGCGTTCCCCATCACCGGTTAAAGCATACCTGCACCAATCCGCGACGCCAAGCACACGATGAGCCCCCGGCAAGGCTGTCGTGTGCCGCTCAGGGCCGCTTACATGGTAGCCGTATGCGCATGTCCACCCGTTGCTCACAGAATCAGGGCGGATGGCAATGCTCGCACGAAGTCAGCTACCAACGAACACGCCTCCCGCAGGTGAGATCATAGGATGCATATCACGCTGTGCGGTATGCCACACGCCAAGCGGAATATAACCCACGATTCCTATTACTCATACGTCGTAGAGGTACCCTTGGTCGGCGTATTCGCGGAGCGAGGCTGGTGTTTCCGCGCCATGCGCGGTGCACCCGCGACACGCATAAGGGCCAATAACACGCGCTGGCGTGGCACGACATATGCAGAATGAGGCCGGATCGTTCGTTCGAGCGACAGTGAGAGCGCCGTTGATGAGCCACGTCGAAGGAAAGGACACCGGATCTACAAAGGGAAATGGCCCCCAACGCCGCGTGCTGGTCGTTGAGCCTGATCGCCTCACTCGATGGTCGATCAAGGAATACCTAGGCAGCAGATCGGATGTCACCTCGGCCGATGGTGCATCTGCCGCCCACTCTCTGCTTGATGAGAACTGGTATGACGCGGTTGTCATCGCCGATGACCTGCAGGACGACGCTGCTGACGCGGTGGAGGAGCATGCACGTTCGCGCAACCCACAGGTAGTCGCCGTCCGGACCGTGACGCGCGTTGCCGACGACTCCGTCAGGGCGGTAAGTCGCGCCGTCTTCCTGGAGAAACCATTCGAGCTTACCTCGCTGGGACGCGTCCTCGGGCTGGAGAAGGGTTGACCAGGGTGTCGTAAGTCCACCAGCGCAGAAGATCCATCCTGCTCTGGGCATCGTCCTTGTCGCATAACCGTGGAGCCGGTGGAACGGCGATCGCAAGGCGAGCCGCCACCCGACAATGGCGGGTCAGTGCTTGCCGCGCCCGCGCAGAGCGACCTCGTACACGCGCTCATATCCGCGTGCCATGCTTTCGGCACTGAATCTCGATTCAGCGTTGGCGCGACAATCTTCGGGAGATATGGTGCCGAGTTCTCCGGCTGCGCGCACGGCCTCATCGACCGAATCCACCACAAAGCCGGTCCGACCATGAATGATGATCTCAGGTAGCGCGCCCTTCCTGGTAGAGATCAAGGGCGTGCCGCTGGCCTGTGCCTCGGCAGCGACCAGCCCAAATGGCTCGCACCAGTTGATGAGAAACAAGACTGCTGCAGCCTTGCGGTATATTGGAGCCAGCTCACTCTGGGAAAGAAGTCCGAGGTATTCGATCCACTTGCCATCAATGCGAGGTTTGATATGCGTATCAAAGTACGCCCGGTGCTGGGA
>JBHHXS010000371.1:0-2879 GCA_046757145.1 Phycisphaerae bacterium
CTCGCGCGAGGAGAGCACTGGCCTGCCGCTCGCGAGCAGCGCCGCCTGCGGGAGCACGAGCAGGCGGTGGAGAGGGTTTTACGTAAGGTGTCGATTTCAGGCGTAGATTCCCTGACGGCGAGCGAACGAGAAATCCTGGAAGAGGAGACGAGACGCCAGCGCATGTAGCAACAGCCATGGGCTGGCGCGCGGCTCGGAGTTGGAGCTTGGGTCACGGACTTCGTCGCATCATTGGTGCGGCGCAGTGCTAGAGCTCGCTTCGCTGATGCCGGCCTCTGTCCGGCCAGGTGCGTCATCGAGAAAGGACAAGTTGGTATCGACCGGCGTATTCAGGCTTCGCCTCATCTTGACGAACGCATGGAGCGCGGAATTCCCCTCGACTTGCAGGCGCTCCTGCAGCCCTTCGGATTGCGGGAAGCGCTTCAGCCCGTCGCGCCACACCTGCCGGGCCTTCTCGTACTCTTTACGCTTCGCGTAAGCGTCGCCCAGGCCTATGTACGCAAGAACGTGGTGCGGCATTTGTTCTAGCGGGATATCCGGCTGCTGTAGCTCAATGCACCGTGCGAAATCTTCAATGGCGTCGGTGGTATGCCCCAGGAGCCGCGGCCAATACAGATGGTTCATCGCCCTGCAGTAATGGGCGATCCACGAGTTGCGGTCGCGGGTGACGATGGGATCAAGTTGATCGAGCGACTTGCGCGCTAAGACCCCACGGCGCGTGAACGCCATCAGTCCGGTGCACGTAGGAATCTTGTCAATGTATGCATTCGCAAGTTCAAGGCGTATCTCATCCTGCTCAGGGTGTGCTGCCAGCAGGCCTTCGAGGAACGCTATCGATCGATCATGCCGCCCATAGGCTGCACAGCGCTCCCGGTACCGGCTGGCAACCACGTGGCTCGTCGGATGCGCGCGTAGTTGCTGCTCCAACTTGTCCAGCTCTTCATCGTGGCTGAGGTGTTCGACGCGGGGCGTGTTCGCATTGTCAGCGGTCGACGGCCTGTCCTTATCGGACATTCGTCCTGCCGAGGCTGCGCAGTGGTTCGGGCCGCACGCGAGCACTAACGCAAGCGTGCGGAGCAGCCACCGGCAAAAGGCGAACCTGTTGGAAACGGTGCACATCTCTCCGCAGGGTCTCTTTTAACACCTTTCGGTCTTTTCGACAATGATCTGCCGATCGCCCGCCAGGCGCGCTAACCAGCCGACTCGACGTACCGGGCTGGGTCCGGTACTCCAGCCTCAGAGAAACCCTTCTTCCGCAGCAGGCAACTGTCGCAGAAGCCACACGCCAAGCCGTCAGGCGTGGGGTCGTAGCAGCTATGCGTAAGGCCCAGGTCGACCCCCAGGCGGATTGCCTCGCGTATGATGTCGGCCTTGGACCAGCGGAGAAGTGGGGCGTGGATCCGGAACGCGGTTCCCTCGACTCCGGCCCTCGTGGCGAGGCGCGCAAGCACCTCGAAGGCAGCGAGGAACTCGGGCCTGCAGTCCGGATAACCTGAGTAGTCGACCGCGTTGACGCCGATAAAGATGCTGCTCGATCCGATTGTCTCCGCAAGCGCGAGGGCGAATGCCAGGAAGATGGTGTTACGCGCGGGAACGTACGTGGGTGGAATCGCTGCACTCAGTTCCGCGACGCCGGCTGATTTCGGAACGCTGATTGAGTCGGTCAGCGCCGATCCACCGAACTTCCGCATGTCGATCGTCTGGACGATGTGGCGAGACACAGCCAGGGCCCTGGCTATGCGCGCAGCGGAAACCGTCTCGATTCCATGACGCTGCCCGTATTGAAACGTGAGGGCGTGAACGGTGAATCCCTGTTCACCGGCCAGGGCAGCCGTTGTCGCTGAATCCACACCGCCCGAGAGGAGGACAACCGCGTTGTGTGAGGGCATAACGGTCCTGCCAGCAACTGATCCGCTGCCAATCCCCGCGCGAGGGTCGCAACTCTTCGGACTGTATCTCGCGCTCACCGAAGTGTCCAACCGTTTTGCGAGTTGAGGCGTTCTGCGACTCGGTGCTGGTGAGCCTAGCCGCCGCGCGGACGACGGTGGCGGGCATGCACGGACAAAGCGCGACACACTTGACTCAGCGAGCCCCGCACGGTAGACAGCACATCTCGCTGACCGCTTTTCGGCGGCGAATCGACAATTGAATACGTTGCGGTCGCCGGTGTCCGCTCCATGCGGACTTGAGGGAAGGTGGTGTGAATCCACCGTGGACCCGCCGCTGTGATCGGGGACGAAAGCCACACTAGGCCATTCGCAGGTTCGACTGCGCCTCTGTCGGTCGCGCAGGGGCCTGTGGAGAAGGCGTGGTGAGTAGGATGATCCGTTAGCCAGAAAACCTGCCGGTGACCACTGTTGCGCAATGCGGTGCCTTCGGGTGTTGGGGTGCTATTGTCGCAGTGGCGGCATCCATCCCGGCACTCCGCATCCGCGGGGCGCCGGGATTTCTTTTTTTTTGCGGCGGTGGGCTGCGCGGCTCAGCCCTACGCCGGGAAGGAGAAGAGCAAGTGATTTGCGTTTGGCATGTCCAAGGGGGACGAGCAATTGCACGAGTGGTCATGCTGGGAACGTTGATGTCTTCACTGATTGCAGCGGCAGCCCGTGGGGACTGGTTCGATGAATACACTCTGGTCGAGACCTTTACCCTGCCTGATGGTGCCGATGTCTTCGATGTTTTGCCTGACGGACGCATCATCCTACTCGTCGACGCGGCTGTGCACGTTGAGACGCGTATGCGCTCCCGAGAGTTTGTTCTGCGCGGGACGCTGCAGGGCGTCGCGGAGATGCCATACCCGGCATTCGTTCGTGTCTCACCCGGAGGGGAACGCTTTGCGGTAGGGGACAACTCCGCCCCCGGCAGCGTTGGCGTATTCAACG
>JBHHXS010000372.1:0-2858 GCA_046757145.1 Phycisphaerae bacterium
CCGTATCTACCGGATGATCCGCCCAACCCGCTGTCGGTGTACGGCCGCACCAAATGGGCCGGAGAACAGAATGTGCGCAACTCCGGTTGCCGGTATCTGGTGCTCCGGACAGCGTGGATGTTCGGCCCGGGAGGCCACAACTTCGTGGAGGCGATTATCGCTCAGGCGGCGGCGGGCGACCCCTTGCGCGTTGTAACCGACCAGCTAGGCAGTCCGACGTTCGCTGTGCACCTGGCGGATGCCATTGTGCGATTGCTTGACATTGACGCTCAGGGCACGGTTCACTTTACAAACTCGGGCCAATGCTCGTGGTTTCAGTTTGCCGAGGAGATTGTCCGGCAAGCGTGTGTGGATGTCCGGGTGTACGGTATCTGTACCGCGGATTTGGAAAGACCTGCAAGACGTCCGGGCTACTCCGTTCTAGACACCGGCGGCTATGTGGAGCTTACGGGGCATACCCCCGTTCCGTGGAACGACGCGTTGGACGAGTACTTGATACACCGCTCCAAACGGGGCCATACAGCGGCGGGCTTGTGCGCTCCGAACACGGAGAGTCTTGCAGAATGAAAGTTGCAATACTTGCGGGCGGCCGAGGATCACGTCTCGCGGAAGAGACGGAGATAAAGCCCAAGCCCATGGTGGAGATCGGAGGGCACCCGATCCTGTGGCATATCATGGGGCATTACGCGTTTTACGGGTTCAAGGAATTCGTGATCGCCTTGGGCTACAGGGGGGAAGTCATCAAGCGCTTCATGGTCGACTACTGCGCACTGAGCAGTAATCTCACCGTCGACATGGGCCGAGGCAACGTCGACGTGCACGACGGCGCAAGACCGGACTGGAAGGTGGAGCTCGTGGACACCGGTCAAGAGACAATGACGGGTGGGCGCATCAAGAGGCTGGCTCCATATATGCAGGATGAAACCTTTATGGTGACGTGGGGGGACGGAGTCTCTGACGTCGACCTGCGCCGCCTGCTCGAATTCCATCGCTCGCACGGCAAGCTTGCTACGCTGACCGCGGTGCGGCCCCGGCTAGATATGGGCGCCTGACACTCGACGGCGACCGGGTGGCACTGTTTGAGGAGAAGCCGCAGCTTGGGGAAGGCTGGATCAACGGGGCGTTCTTCGTTCTGGAACCCGGCGTCTTCGAGTACATCGAAAACGATGACACTCAATGGGAGAAGGAACCTCTGGAACGTCTTACTGCCGATGGTCAGCTAATGGCGTACAAGCACACATCGTTCTGGCAGTGTATGGATACACTGCGTGAGAAGCATCTGCTCGAATTGCTATGGGAGTCTGGGAAGGCTCCCTGGAGAGTGTGGGGTTGACTACACACTAATGCGCGTACTTGTTACAGGGCATGACGGGTACATCGGAACTGTCCTGGTGCCCGTGTTACAGGGTGCCGGACATGAGGTAGTGGGTCTGGACAGTTTTCTGTTCGAGGACTGCGTCTTCGGTGACGGGGTGTCGACCGTGCCCACACTTCGCAAGGATGTGCGCGACCTTTCTCCTGCTGATCTGGAGTCATTTGACGCCATCATGCATCTCGCGGGAATTTCAAACGATCCCCTGGGTGATCTGAATCCTGAATGTACATACGAGATCAACCACGTTGCGTCGGTCCGGCTCGCGAAGCTGGCAAAGGAAGCGGGCGTAAGGCGTTTCCTATTCTCCTCGTCGTGCAGTACCTACGGCGCCGGTGGAATGGACGAGATCCTGACGGAGGAGGCGCCGTTCCGCCCGGTGACGCCCTATGGGGAATCCAAGGTTCTGGTTGAGCGTGACCTGGCGCAGATGGCGGATGAGCGGTTTTCCCCTACTTATCTGCGTAATGCGACGGCCTACGGCGTCTCCCCGCGGTTGCGGGGCGATCTTGTAGTAAACAATCTGGTCGGGTACGCGTATACGACCGGACGCGTGTTCATAAAGAGTGACGGCACGCCGTGGCGCCCGGTGGTGCACATTGCGGATATATCGCTTGCGTTTCTTACCATACTGCACGCGCCCATCGATAAGATCCACAATGAGGCGTTCAACGTGGGGCGTGACGAGGACAACTTCCAGATCAGTCAGATCGCTGCAATGGTCGAGCAGGTGGTGCCTAACAGCCGCGTGGAGTATGCCGCCGACGCTGGACCCGACAAGCGATGCTACCGTGTTGATTTCAGCAAGATCAAACGTGTGTTGCCCGAATTCAGGCCGAGCTGGACGGTGCGCCGCGGCATTGAGGAGTTATACCGGGCGTACGACGCGGTCAAGCTCCAGCTCGCCGATCTCGAGGGCTCGCGCTATCTACGTATCAAACATGTCAAGCACTTGTTGGAAGCGGGGCGCATCGACAAGAGCCTCCGTTGGACCATCTCTGAGGCGGTGCACTGCGACTCAGACGGGTAAATGATGAACAAATCCGAGCTGTGCTGTCGTGCCTGCGGTGGCTTTGACCTTCGCCTTGTGCTCTCGCTGGGAGAGGTCCCCCTGGCGGATAGGCTCCTTACCGATCGCACTCTATCGGAACCGGAGCCCAAGTATGCGCTGACGGTGCATTTCTGCTGCACGTGTGGGCTCATGCAGATTGCGGAGACCGTGCCGCCTGAGGTGCTGTTCTGTGACGATTATCCGTACTACTCGTCCTTCTCTCCCGCTCTACTTAGACACTCACGCGAAAATGCCGAGGAACTGATTCGCACCCTCTCTCTCAACGGTGCAAGTCTCGTAGTGGAGCTGGCGAGCAACGACGGGTATCTGCTCAAGAACTTCGTTGAACATGGCATTCCGGTGCTGGGGATTGATCCAGCCGAAGGACCTGCTCGCATCGCCGGGGAAAACGGCGTCGATACGCTCTGCACCTTC
>JBHHXS010000373.1:0-2824 GCA_046757145.1 Phycisphaerae bacterium
TACTTGGCCAAGCTGGCGTGGCCTTCGTCGCTGTCGTTCGTCTACCCGAAATGGTCGCTGGATCCGAAGGATTGGCTGCTGTACCTCTTCCCGATATGCGTGCTACTAGCCGTAACGTCCGCATGGGCGTTGCGGCCGCGTATAGGGAAACTCCCGCTGGTGGTCGCACTTGCGTTCGTGGGTACGCTGTTTCCCGCCCTGGGTTTCTTCGATATCTACCCCATGCGCTACTACTACGTAGCTGACCACTACCAGTATCTTGCGAGCGTCGGCCCAATTGCGGCACTGGCGGCAACTGTGGCCGGAGTCTGGAGAAGTGGTGAGGCTGAGGCACTCATATGGCGAGGCGTTCACCTGGCAACTCGTTTACTACCAGTCGGGTGTGGAGCACTTCTGTGCATATACGGTGTGCTGAGTTGGCGTCAGGCAAGTGTCTACCGGGATGTTGAGACTCTGTACCGCAGCACGCTCGCCCGCAACCCGACAGCGGTGATGGCACACAATAATCTGGGCGAGCTCCTGGGCAACAGGGGAGATCACCGCGGGGCACTCGCCCACCTGCAAGAAGCGGTGCGTTTAGACCCTGGTTTCTGCGAAGCGCAGTACAACCTTGGGACGGCGCTGTCCATGCTGGGCCGCACCGATGAGGCGCTCAAGGCATATCAACAGGCTATCCGCATCCAGCCCGATCACGTGCAAGCACACACGAACCTGGGTAACGTGTACCTCGAGCGTGGACAGGCGGCACAGGCTGTCGCCCAGTATCGAATTGTTCTGCGGAAGGATCCGCGACATGCCGACGCTCACGCCAACCTCGGTGTGGCTCTTAGGCGTCTGGGGCGAAGCGAGCAGGCAGTCGAGGAGTATCGTAAAGCAATCGCCATCAACGGTCGCCACGTCGCAGCACGATGCAATCTCGCTGACCTGCTGGCAGGTTTGGGGCGTGTAGACGAAGCGATGGCGGAGTATCGGCGTGTTATCGTGATGGCCCCGGGACTTGCACGCGCCTACACCGGCCTGGGGAATACCCTGGCGGCCGATAAGCGGGTGGAGGAGGCGAGGCATGCCTTTCAGCAGGCGTTGAGCCTCAATCCCGACGATATCAACGCTCTTAGAGGCTTAGAAGCGCTACCCTGATCGGTGAGAGCGTATGCGTTGTCTCAGATGCAGCGTGTGGTTGTGCGATAGAGGTCGACGTCATGTCTGAATCACTATGCACGATCCGGCGCAATGGATGCGAGGCCCGAGGGCAGGCGTGGCGCACGGGGATCGAGTGTGCGAGATCGGCGACGTCGAAGTCATAGTGCTCCGTGCCCCGGCGCGGACGGGTTTCGGCCCTTGTCGGACCTGGGTCTGTTTGCGGGTTTGTGGGTTCCGTACGCGTTATTGACGTATCGGTTCTGGTTCATCTGCGATGATGCATATATTTCGTTTCGGTATGCGCGTAACTGGGCCGCGGGTGAGGGTCTGCGCTACAACCTCGGGGGCCATGTCCCCGTGGAGGGGTACAGCAACTTTTTATGGGTTGCCGCCTGCACCGTAATACAATACTTCAACGGGGAGATCACGTTCTGGGCGCCTGTCCTATCGTCGCTGTGCGGGACCGTGCTTCTGTACCTTGTGTGGCATACGCTGCGGCATCGTCTTGGCATGCACATATGGATTGCATCAATTGCTACGCTGTCACTCGGGTGTTCACCCGCCTTTCCGGTGTGGTCGACGAGCGGCCTGGAGACTATCCCGTTCGCCCTGCTGCTGTTTGTGACGTTTGAGAGGCTCATTCTTCGAGAACAAGGCCCCGCGCCGCTTGCCGCGGGCGTAGCAGGCCTGGCGATGTCCCTGATGCGCGTCGACGGGGTTTACTGGGCGGCACTGCTGGCGGTGCTACTGATCCTGGTGAACGCAGGAACGCAGCGCAAGGTGTGGCGAGCTGCCTTCATATACGGTGCAATCGTTGGGTTCAGCTACGCGATCTACTTCCTCTGCAGGTACGTCTATTACGGGCTGCTGTTTTCCAACAGCGTCTACGTGAAGATGGCACTCAGCATCCCTGCGCTCATGCGGGGTTTTGACTATCTGGCTGTTCAGTATCTGACGCTGCTTACTCCCTTTCTCATGCTCCCGGGCATTGTCGTTGCACTTCGACGCAAGCGCAGGTCGTTGGGCCTGCCGGTTGCAGTGGTAGCGCTTGCGGTGGTGGGATTCACCGTCGTGGCAAGTGGGGATTTCATGGCATTCGCGCGCCTGCTTGTCCCGGGGTTGGCATTCAACACGGTCCTCTTTGCCTGGTTGCTTCAGGACTTGTGGCACGACTCGACCGTTCGGCAAGTGATGACCGTTTCTGCGGGGGTTGCGTTGGTGGGGACTGGTTTTCTTCCGGCCGTCGATGTCCATCTGGTACCTGAAAGCGTACGCGAGGCTTTCCACTTCCGGCTGAACATGGGCAAGCACTACCGCAGCGAGTTCGCCCAATGGCAGTTCGAGAAGGAAAACGCGGAGCAGTGGGGAGCGGTGGGTCGGACTATCAGGGCCTACGCCAAACCCGGGGATTCAATGGTAGCCGGTGCGATCGGCGCCGTCGGGTATTATTCCGACCTGTTCATCTACGACGGCTTCGGCCTGGTGACGCGCAAAGTAGCCGCCCGGACGGTGGACGGCCCGATTAGAATGTCGCCGGGACATGATAAGGCCGTGTCAAACACGTTCTTCCTCGCGGATAATCCTACGCTCCTTAAAGTGGGCATGCTCGTCGGTCGGTCGCGTGACGAGGTGGCTGAGGAGGTCAGGCGACGCGGCTGGGGGCTAAAGAGCCTCGGCCTCGACC
>JBHHXS010000374.1:0-2807 GCA_046757145.1 Phycisphaerae bacterium
GCATCCAGGTCGTTCTGGCAGGCGTTACGGCAGTCGGCGTCGACCAGGCACGAACGCCGTGGGTCGCCCGTGCATCGCCGCATCTCCACCACCTCGACCTTCAGCGAGACCTCCTGAGGCAGGTTCGTCGTCGCGTCGACCGAGATATAACGGTGCTTCTTCGTCTGGTGGTCTGGGTTGGCGGGCACGCCGAGCCCGTTGAAGACTCCTCCCGCCTGGATTTCGATGGTGCCGGCCCTGGTCACGGGGCCGGGAATCAGCAGACCAGAGCAATCATACATCTCGGTTAACGCGTCGTCCGGCAGGAACGCGACGTTGTACGTCCCCGTTGCCTCCGGTGGGACCTCCAAGACAAGCGTGCCCAGGTAGAAGCGTTCGCCAGCGCTCGGGTCGGTCCGGCACGGGGGGAAGGAGGCGGCGCCCCACACGTAGTTGGGGGAGGAAGTTGATACCGCGGGCACGCTGTTCAACTGGTAGAACACGTAGTCCCACCTGTCCACGCAGAACGGGTGCGTCGGGGGGCAATCCGCCGAAGTGTCACACCTGCTGAGCAGATCCGACGAACCCACCGGATCGGACGGAAGCGACGCGCATACCTTCAGCGCCTGGAAGGCACCTTCAAAACCCATTCCCGTCGACGAGCCCCTGGGAATCAGGTCGACACCGGGGATGGTCCCGGGGTTGCCCGGGACGCCGCCAAGCAGGCTCGTAGAGTCCAACGTACCCTGCAGTGCGCCCAGATCACGGCCAAATGCGTCCCAATTCGACACCTGGAAAAACAGGGTGACATCCACACCCCCCTCCGAGAGAACGATCTTCGCGGACTCATCGCCCATGCCGGGGAGGCTTACAACGTTGCCCGTCGCATCGACGGGGTGGAATCGCATTTGCTCGTCCACACACAGGCATTGGCCAAGATCGGGGACGCAGAAGCCGGGGGGTGGACAGTCCGCATCGACCGTGCATGGGATACCATTGATGTCCGTGCCCGTGCACAGGCCAAGCAGTCCATCGCACACGTCGTCGGTGGTGCAGACGAGCCCATCGTCGCAGGGTGTGCCGTCCGGCTCCGTATTGGGAAGGCAGCTACCTGCGCCGTCGCAAGTGTCCGGATTGTCGCAGTCGGTGTCACCAGGATCACCGCAGTCGGTGCCCGCAGGGGCGTAGGCGTCGGGTGGGCAATCAGGGGTGACGCCGTCGCAGACCTCGTCGACGTCGCACTCCCCCGCAGCCGGACGACAAACCGTTCCTGCCGGCTGGCCATCGCACGGCCCTGCCGGGAGTGACAGCGGAACCACCGTGTGCGACGTCAGCGCGGTAGAGTTAACCAGGGTTATCGGCTGGACGGTCTGGCTGCCAGGGATCGGCCCGCAAGAGCAGGTCCCCGTCGCTGGATCGCATTGTCCGCCTGGACATTCGATGCAGTCGGCCGCACTAAGACATTCGATCGTTGTACAATCGACACCCGCGCAGACACCGTTGAAACACACGTCAAAGACGGCACATGCGTCCCCGTCGTCGCAGTCTGAACCGTTGGGAAGGGGAAGGTGAGCTACGGTTCCGTTCGCGGGGTCGCATATATCGTCGGTGCAAGGCTCACCGTCGTCGATCACGGTCAATTGTCCCGTAGCAGGGTCGCAGCACATCGTGGCTGGGTCATATGTAGGCGTATTCTGACAGACGCCGTTTGCCAGATCGCAGATATCCGTGGTACAGGCGTTGCCGTCATCGCATTCGGCGTCGGAGAAGCACTGACACGTGACCGTTGTGCAGTCGGTTCCCCCGCCCATCCAGATCCCGCCAAGAACCTCACATTCGGACGACGTGGTGCCATCGAAGCAGTCCGTGAGGCTCAGACAGCACGCGCCGACCGTCGAAACATCGTCGTCACAGTAGACCCAGCCGCAGAGACCCGCATATGGGTTGCCTTCCCACCACCATAGGGATCCGTTCTCCCAATACACGTCATCGGTGAACCCGACCTCTGCCTCTTGGGCTACGACCCAGCCTGCCTCATTGGTGCTGAATGTGACCAGCATCCAGACGAGATCGGGAAGAGTGTCGCCGGGACCCACCCCGGAATCACAGAGTGACGCTGCGTCCCAGACGGTTCCCGGGGGAATGTTGGCAACGGTGCAGGCAGTGCCCGAAATGGGGCTCGTCGGACCCGCGGCGCTGCCGTCCCACAACTCCATCGTGACGTCATAGTTGGGAGTACCCGGGTTGCTCCAGACACAAACGTGCTCGTATCGATTGAATATCCGTGCCGTGCCGGCTAGCTGCATATCGTCGCCCACGGTTACATTGGCACCGGGAGCGTAATAGAAGTCGAACTGGGTGTAGGTGTTCTGATAGACCAGGGCCGTAGCGCGACCCGGACCCGTCTGCCGAGCACGCGCACCGTCGTAGGTGGGAGCAACGCGCTGTGGGTGTATGACCGCCCTCCCGGGACACTCGACAAGACCCGGCGGGACCTGCGAATCCCATCCAGCGATTGCGGGGTCGGCGTCGGTCTCGCTCGCCTGCAACGTCGGTGCAACCGGCCGCAACGCCGAAGTCATTACCGAGCCGGCCACGTCAGCACGTAGGTCCAATCTAACCGCCTGGGCCGCCCCTGCGCCGTTCTTCTGCCCCGGCCCGGAACAACCCGGACTCTCCTCGACACCGGGAACGAACGTGCCGTCAAACGGCGCTTCAATCTGCACGTTGGGATCCCAGATCGAGTGCACCCACGGAGCATTCTGAACGGTAAGCTCGATCGGTGGCTCACCCTCGACGGCTGCATCCAAAACCCTCACGTCGGTGGG
>JBHHXS010000375.1:0-2796 GCA_046757145.1 Phycisphaerae bacterium
GTAGGCGTGCTCCGGTCTGCCCGCCTGCTCATAGGCGTCGGCGATCTTGCGGATCAGCTGTGCACGGTTGACCTGTTCAGGGTAGCGGTGATACGCCCTTGCCAGCAGTCGGGCCGATTCGTCCGGACGGTTCATCTGTGCCAGCAGCTCGCCTTGAGCAATCAGGGCAAGAGGCGCCGTGTCGCTGTTTGGGAAGGTGTCGGCCACCCTCGCAAGCAGTTCGACGTTCGCCGAGGCTAGGCCCCTGGCGTACCAGCGCTTTGCTTCGGCCTCAAAGGGCGCATAGATTGCAGCCCCGTGCCGGGCGATGAGTTCCGCAATTCCCACACGCGCTGCTTCCTCTGCGATTTCCGGTGGGGCACCGGGGCACTCGATCTTTATTTTGCGCAGCGAGCGATCGCGCAACACCTGCTGATACAACGGCAAAGCCCGGTCGGGCTTGTGGAACTGATCATACAGCTTCGCAAAACGGAAGCGGTAATCAACGTGCCCGCGAGCATCCGGAGCGCATTGCATGGCAAGCGTAAAGAGCTTGTCGAGCACCGACGGAGTGAGCACCGAGCGGGCGTTCATTACCTCGGCAAACATGAGTGCGTCGTCGAAAAACCGTTTTCGCAGCGACGGCTCCATCGCCCGCGCGAAGGCGTCCGCTCGTCGCACCGCCTCGTCCAGGACCTCCGTTGCCTCGGCGTATTCGCCTCCGCGAAGGGCCACCTCGGCTAACTCCAGCGCCGGAAGCGGCGCGGATGGCGACGCAGCCATGCGAGCGCGCAGCGCATTCCAGAGCTCGGTCTTGCGAACATAGACAGCCAGGGAATCCGCACCTGCTACGAACAACTCGCCCGGCAGGGCGACGAGATTCCCACTCCTTCCACCTTGCGACCACGCTATATCCGTACGTTGTCCGTCGCTGACTTCGAACATGCTTACACCGGTGCCGGCAGGCACATACAGGTGCTCCCCTGCCCACACACCTCGCCCAAGCGGACGCTCCTGTGCCTCAAGCTTCGCGGACCAGCTCAATGCCCCATCGCCCACGTCGTAGCATGCGACCTCCGCCCCCACGCCGCACAACACGTCCCCCTCCATGCCGAACAGCATCTCTATCCCGGCAAACTCCTCGACGGGAATAATGTCCAGGTTGCGTCCGTCGTCCTTGGCGAGCACGAGAACGTTGGATGAGTCCATGGGCATAGCGACCAGCCGGTCTCCCGACACGAATACGGGATTGAATGTCCACGGAGGTGGTTCCCGTCCGCCGGAGCCGCGCGAACCCGCGTCCACGTCGCGATCGTACTGACGCAGCCAGCGTACCGCTCCCGTATAAGCTGATAGTGCGGTAATGGTGCCCAGGTTGCTGCACAGATAGACCATGTCTTCATGCAAGCTGGCAACGGCAGGCGTAGGCCTGCGCGCTCCGAAGGTGCCGGTCGATGCGCTGCCGACGTGCGTGCGGAACAGCATACGCCCATCGACTGCGTTCAGGCAGTACAGGTAGCAGTCCTCGAAACCGAAGGAGCGGCGTCTGCGCCCGATTACGTAGAGGCGGCCGTGGTCCACAATTGGCGACGAGTCGAAGCCGAGCTCCGAAGGGCGCTCCGACAAGCCCTCGCGCTCGCTCCGCCAAAGCACTTCGCCCGTGGATGCGTCCAGGCAGACAAGCTCGGGCGGACTTTGCGGCGATTCGTACCCGTAGTAAGGCACGACGTCACCTGGAAGTGAGACGTAAACGCGTCCGTCATGCACAGTGGGTGAGTCCCATCCCGGTGGCCGGCTGTCCAGCTCCTCGTAAACGTCCCCCTGCACACGGTCGGCACGAAACCGCCATGCAACGACGCCGGTGTTGCGGTGTATCGCCGCTAACTCCCGCTGACGCTGGACGAACACCAGCTCGTCATGGACCACCGGCTGAACGGACAGGCTGAGCCCCACGCCCACGTCCTCATGATACCCTCTGCCAAGGTCGCCCGCCCCCTCCGGCGGCTTCTTGAACAAGTCGGTGAGCCACAGCAGCCCAAGCTCATCAATTGTGGACTCCGAACGCCTGCTGCGCTCGGTGTTGCCCCCGAAGATGGGCCAATCACCCGGATCCGTCCCTCTGCTTAACGCGCTGAACGAGCGGCGCGCTTCTTCCAACACGTCGTCCAGCGGACGATCAGCTCCCCGCCAACGAAGCTTGACCTCATCGCCTGCCGCTGGGACGGATGTCTCCGCGTCGCCGCGCATCGCCCCCAGAAGCGCGAGCATCGTTTGATACTTCGGTGTGTATGTGGACCTGTCCGGGTGTCCGTCCACAACTCGTTGATACACATGGCGCGCGAGGGCGAGGTCGCCCGCTTCGATGGACAACTGCCCGATGGTATCAGCCAGCTCCGCAGCGGCCGACGTGCAGAAGTAGCGGTCGAAGAGGCTAAGCAGTCGGCGGGTCGATGTACCGGCAGCCTCGGGGAAACGCTCTCCGATAGAGCGATCCGGTAGCGTCTTGTCCAACTCGGCGATTAATTCGCGTTCGAACAAATCACGGTACGTGTCCTGGCCCTCCTCGGGCCATCCGCAGAGAATATGTGTGATGTGTTCACGGACTCCTACGTAATGCCCGGGAGCAACTCGCACGAGCTTATCGCCTGCCGATACAAGTGTATCCTGTAGTAGCGTCGCGGCCTCCTTCCAACGACGGCTCGCGACGAGCGTGGCAGCTTTGACGATCGCATCCGACGCCTCCAGGCTGTCATTCAGGTAGACACCCGCCGAATTGTGACGAGCGGCGTTGCCGTCGGCGCCCAGGCGAAGTGCCTG